>JAUPMA010000283.1 GCA_030836935.1 Pseudomonadota bacterium
GATATTGCAAATCCGTGATGAAGCCCACCGCTTTGCCATTACCGGACATCGCAAGGCGCGCGACAAGGCGCGGCAGCAATCCACGCTGGAAAGCATTCCCGGCCTCGGCCCCAAACGCCGCCATGCGTTGATCCAGTATTTTGCCGGTATTCAGGGCGTGCGCCAGGCCGGTGTGGATGATCTGGTGAAAGTGCCGGGTATCAGTAGAAATCTTGCGCAAATCATTTATGATGCGCTGCGTACTGAATGAAGCCGAAACATGCATCTGAATATTCCCAATATTTTAACCCTGCTGCGCATCGCCATGATTCCGGTGATTGTGCTGGTGTTTTACCTGCCTTATGACTGGGCGCGTCCGGCCTGCGCCTGGATTTACGGTGCGGCGGCCATTACCGACTGGTTTGATGGCTATCTGGCGCGGCGCTGGAATCAGCAATCTGCACTCGGGGCTTTTCTGGATCCGGTAGCCGACAAGCTGTTTGTGGTCGTGGCGCTGGTACTGCTGGTTTCAGCGCATCCCGATATCCTCATCGTGCTGGCTACCTGCATTATTATCGGACGTGAAATCACCATCTCGGCCCTCCGCGAATGGATGGCTGAGCTGGGCAAACGGTCCAAGGTTGCTGTTTCCATGATGGGCAAGTTCAAAACCACAGCCCAGATGTTTGCCATTGCCTTTTTACTGCATCGTGACAACTGGCTGGGGATGCCGATTTATCAAATCGGAGAAGTGTTGCTGGTGGTGGCCGCCATCCTGACGCTGGTAACCATGTTTATTTACCTGCGGGCGGCTTATGAGGAAGTCAGAAATACTTGATTCAGGCAGAATCCGGACGATTCTTACGGCGGATTAACCAGACCATTTTTTTTCATTACCTGGTAAATTTTTCGGCCTGTTTTGGCCAGACGGGCAATATCACCGAAATTGGGCACTTCCCCTGCATGCAGGCGGCGTTCCCAGTCAATCAGTTCCATATCAAGAAATTCGAGCAGCTTCATCGAGCAGCCATTGCAATTATCTGAACACACGGAGGCCATCGGTGTGCCGAAGGGAATGGCGCGGCGGATTTCAGCAATCAGATTCCGCATGGCGGTGGTGGTGTCTGGTTTCATGATCGGTGGTTATGCCGGTATCGGCTTGAATAACAGAGACTATTTTACCGGTTTTACGCGCTGTTACCGGAAAATGATTATCCGGCGATAGCGGGGAATCATCCCTGTATCCGGTTGCGTGTAACAAACGACGGAGTCAAAAACACGTAATAAAACCGCTTGACACATCAACCTGTATGGCTAAAATGGCGCCCTGTTTTGCGGGAATAGCTCAGTTGGTAGAGCATAACCTTGCCAAGGTTAGGGTCGAGAGTTCGAGTCTCTTTTCCCGCTCCAAATTGCTTCATGCGGCAGCCGGATGTACAGGCGCGCCGGTTCAATAAAAAGCCTCGGCCAACCGGGGTTTTTTACTTTGGCGGGATGGCAGAGTGGTCATGCTGCGGACTGCAAATCCGCCTACCTCGGTTCGATTCCGGGTTCCGCCTCCATATTCAACGATGCATCTTTACTGCCTGGGTGGCGAAATTGGTAGACGCAAGGGACTTAAAATCCCTCGGGGGGTAACTCCCGTGCCGGTTCGATTCCGGCCCTAGGCACCATCCAGATTCCTTGCAGTATTGCGAGACATCCATCCATCATGTTTCATCTGCTCTTTCTTGACGCACCTGCTGCACTCCGGCGTGACAGTCGCCTGTTCTGGCTTGCTACCCTTGTGTTTTTCCTTTCTGTTGTTTTTGCCTTCATCATTGTGCAGATAAATGCCCAGGCTGTGCTGCTCATCTATGATGAACAGCAGCTTGCTGATTTCAGACGCATGTATCATCCGGAATGGCAGGTAATGATGATGCAGCAGCGTTCCAGCACCGGACAATTCATATTTTATCTGCTCAATAACAACTGGGTTGGTATCCAGCTTTTTCTGTTTGGCGCGATGCTGGGTGTGGGTACGCTTCTGTTTCTTGGTTACACCGGTTTTTCACTTGGTTTGATGATTGGATACCTGAGCGCAGCGGGTTACAGCAACACACTGTGGCCAACCATCATGGCGCACAGTTCATTTGAAATTCTTGCCATACTGCTGGCGGCCGTTGCCGGAATGAAGTGGGGATTTTCACTGGTACTGATTGCCAGCCCGGTGCGCCGACGGGAATTTGGCCTGCGTTTTGCGCAATCTGTACTGCTGTTGCTCAATGCCATAATCTTTTTTGCATTCGCTGCCCTGATTGAAGCGTATTGGTCATCCGGTTTTATCGCCTCTGCGCAAACCAAATATATTGCTGGTACGTTGAGCTGGATAATATTGACAGGTTATTTTTTATATTTTTCCTGTTTTGCCAGAAAAGATGAACGCGGCTGAAAATGAAAACAGCTGATTTCGATTTTGCATTGCCACCGGAATTAATTGCGCAATATCCCTTGCCGGAACGCACGGCCAGCCGGCTGTTATGCGTGAAAGACAACCAGATTACCGATAAAAATTTTGCCGATATTCTTCAGTATATCCATGCTGGTGATTTGCTGGTATTCAACAACACCAAAGTTATTCCGGCGCGCTTGCATGGCCAGAAGGAAAGTGGCGGCAAGATTGAAGTGCTGGTTGAACGGGTGCTGGATCAGCATCGGGTGCTGGCACATGTGCGTGCCAGCAAATCGCCAAAGCCCGGAACATTATTGTTACTCGAATCGAATCTGCAAGCCAAAATGATTTCACGTCAGGGTGATTTGTTTGAACTGGTTTTTGAGCACGAGCAGAATGTTATTGAGCTGCTGGAACAATATGGCCACATGCCCTTGCCGCCTTACATCACCCGCGCGGATGAAAAATCGGATCAACAACGTTATCAAACTGTTTATGCCAAACATCCGGGCGCGGTTGCCGCACCCACCGCCGGTTTGCATTTTGATGAAGCGTTGTTGCGCGCCATGCAGGATAAAGGCGTGACAACGGCGTTTGTTACGCTGCACGTCGGCGCTGGTACATTCCAACCGGTGCGCGCCGCGGATATCCGTGAACATGTCATGCACGCTGAATATTATTCACTGGATGAACTTGTCGTACGTGAAATAGAAA
>JAUPMA010000284.1 GCA_030836935.1 Pseudomonadota bacterium
CACACCTGCGCCATCTCTACAGCCACCTTTACGATAACGGCTGGGTCAAGAACCTGGAAGGTGTCCGGCCCGAACTGTTATCCATCTATTCGCATGAAATCCTTTCCAGAATCCGCGCCAACCAGAACGACTGGGAAAACTGCGTACCCCCCGTCGTGGCAAGGATGATCCGCGAAAAGCATTTGTTCGGCTGCGGCGATATCGGCTGATCCCGGACAACAGGTATTTCATCTGCCTGCAATCTGTTTCAGCCATGGCTATTTGATCTGGATTAAGGCCAAATTAATCTTCACCGCCTATGCTACGCGCTGGAGGTATTTATGCGCTCAATTCATCAGGTAATGTCACACGATCACAAGCGTTGCGATGATATGTTTGTCGAGGCGCAAAAGTCGGCTGCCCGCAAGGACTGGGCATCTGCCCGGCAATATGCCGATCTTTTCATCCGTAATACATTGCAGCATTTTCATCACGAGGAAACCGTGTTGTTTCCTGCATTTGAACAGACAACCGGCATGACACAGGGGCCAACTACCGTCATGCGCGAAGAACACAGAACCATGCGTGACCTGCTTGATGATTTGCATCAGGCTGTCACAAATGAAAACCAGTCCCGTTTTCTTGGTATTGCAGAAACCCTGTACATTTTCATGCAACAGCACAATATGAAAGAAGAAAACGTACTCTATCCGATGATAGATCAACACTGCCCACGCAGTGACATGGACAGATTGTGCAATCTGCACAGCACCACCAGCGACGCAGCCTGACTCGCACAGGACGCATTTATGGCAATAGAAATACTGCTTGATGCTCACGAAATGCAACCACCTGCGCCAATGGAACTGGCGCTGGATGCGTTACAAAAATTACAGGCCGGTGAATATATAAAAATGATTCACCGCATGCAGCCGTTTCCCCTGTATAACATTCTTTACGACAACGGCTTTACCTACAAGGCCGTACCCGGGAAAGTAAGTGCTTTTGATATTTACATATGGAAAGCAAGCGACAAAATTACTGGCCTGGCGATTGAAGAAATCATTTCCGGCTAGATCACTTCACAAAAAACAACATTGCGTTCATTTGCGGAAACTTTTTTAGAATGAACTTTGCTTCCCTGTCACTTAACCAGGCTCCCGCCATCAGCATACCGCTGCGGTTCTTTATTACCGCGCCAATATTCGCCATGATTGCCATGGTGTTATGGCTGATCAACGGCCCGGAACTGATGCAGGACAGATGGCTGCCGCAAACGCTGGCTTTTACACATTTGATGACCCTGGGTTTTATTACCATGACCATGATGGGCGCATTGTTCCAGTTATTGCCCGTCATTTCCGGTGGTGGAATCTTCGCCGCAAATTACACCAGCACAATTATTCATGCCTTGCTGACACTGGGTGTTGCATCCATGGGTTACGGCTTTTATAACAGCAATGAATTATTCATGCAGGCTGCATCGATTTTTCTTGGCCTTGCCTTCGCCATTTTTCTGCCCCTGCTGACGCACGCATTATTCACTACACCCGTAAGCAATGACGCCCTGCGCAGCATGCGCGTAGCCGTGCTGTCCTTGTGGATCGCATCCGGATTGGGGCTATGGTTATTGCTCGGTCACAGCGGCATCACTTCACTGGCGCGCCAAAATACACCGATACACCTTGCCTGGGCGGCCATTGGCTGGATCAATGTCATGATCATCTCGATTGCGTATCAGGTCATACCCATGTTTCAGGTAACGCACGATTACCCAAAACTGATCAGCCGCTGGCTCACACCTGGTGTATTTATTCTTTTAATCATCTGGTCATTGCTGCATGCCTGGCTGCCGGTCGCCTGGCCGCAATACATACTGACATTATTGATCTGCCTGTTTCTGCTGGCATTCATCAGCATCACGGTACATTTGCAGATGCAACGCAAGAAAGCACTGGCCGATGCCAATCTGTATTTCTGGTTTGCCGGTATCGCCGGACTTTTTTTCTGCATGCTGCTGTTCCTTTATGCAGAGGCTGTGGACGCCGACATGGATACAGCCATTGGAATGGCCTTTATATTCAGCTTTGTGGTGCCCATTATTAACGGTATGCTGTACAAGATTGTGCCGTTCCTGGTGTGGTTGCACCTCACCCGCAAACTGGCATTTACCGAAAAACGAAAAAAGATTCCAACACTTTTTGACATCATCAGCCACGCACGCTGCATGACGCAGTTCGGGCTGCATGTACTGGCACTCATACTCACACTGCTGTCATTCATCTACCCTGCCTGGTTTTTCTACCCGGCCGTCGTGTCATGGCTGGTGAATTTCTTTGTATTCTGGCTGAACATAGTCGGTGCGGTAATAATTTACAGAAAGACCATTGCATGAAAAATATAATGTTATTCAGGCTTGCAGCAATAGCTGAAGGAATTATCCGCAATTAAAAGGGATCAGGAATGAATGGTACTTACTTAAGACTGCAAGAGCGGGCCATGCCCGCGCGACAAGACTCATAAAAGAATGAGTCCGCAAATGAACGCCAGTAAACGCTAATGCAAACAAAAGCATTTGCGCTTTTATTTATGCGCAGGAGCTGCGAAATCTTATCTTATCCTTCTGATGAAATATTCAGGCTAGTTCGGCGTTTCACATGCTGTGCCGCCGCAGTTCATTTCTTCACTGCCCGTCTGGTCACCCAGATAGCTGACCTGTTTTGGCGAGACACCAAGCAGCTGGCATTCCTGCCTGACCAGTTCGGCACACCAGCGATAAATGCGCAAATAACGTTCACTGTCCTGCACACCCGGTCGTTCACAGATCGACTGGATAAACCGGCCAAGATGTGAATCCAGGAATTTCTTCCGGGCATCGCGCACGATTTCGATGCCAGCAACATCATTCGCCTCAACCAGGTAATTTTCCTTGATACCCAGCAAGGCATAAAATTCCAGCTCCACTGCAAGATGATCGAATGTTTCCTTGTATCCGCGATCATCATCCAGCGAAAAACCAAATGCGCGGTAAAAACCTGCAATATCCGCAAGATCGTTGCCCTTGGCCAGCGCGCGATTGCGGCCATATTCCGTTTCATTAAGCGGATTGACATGACGTCCGCGTTCAAACAGGTCGATGTATTCGGAACACAAATCCTCGACCTGTTGCTTGTCCGCAATTAATTGCGCCACCCACTGACGGTCAGCTTCAGTAAGAATAATGCCATCATCCTGCAGCAGCAGTGCCACATTCTCGCTAAAACCTTCACCCGGATATCCGGACAAAAATGAAGCCAGTATAAAATTGGGCGGCGCAATACCAGTCATGTCTATTTACTCTCCAGTTTTAACGGAACCCATTCCATGATGAGGCTCTTGCGTGAGCCAACTTCATCCTTGCCACCCTGCCACACGGCAAATGAAACAAAACTTTCGCCACCGGCGGGAATGACCGAGCCACCTGCGCGTTCGAGCGCACGTGTAATGACTACTGACCATTCACCATTTTTCCATTCACCGCGTCCACCGGATTCCGATTCGCTTGCCAGAGTGCTGGTGCCGAAACCCTCTGCGAAGATTTCATCCACGCCTTTTTTGGCATAGGACTGCGGATTACCCAGCGCCTGAGCCGGTGCGTAGGTTTCGCGCATCTTGTCCGTCAGGTTATTCAGCTTGCCTGAATCCTTGAATTCCATTGGATACATGTCTGTAGCCATGTTCGGATATATATCTTCCATCTTGCGGCGGCCGCCATGTTCGGCATCTGCCTGGTATTGCGCGCGCCAATGAAAGATATGTACCGGATCATCTTTTGCACCCATGAAAACAGGTGGTGGTGCCTTGTTGTCCTTTACCGGAAACTGGAGCGCAACGGCATCGGAGAATTCACCGAGTTTTCCAGCTTGACTGTAATCGGCATCCTTCCACTTGATCAGAAATGCAATCCACTTGCCGTCACTTACGGCCTTGACTCGCAGGCTTTCTGTTGTCGTGGTGGCCGGTCTTGGCGCCACAATGGGTTGCGCCATGAGACTCACCGTCATTTC
>JAUPMA010000285.1 GCA_030836935.1 Pseudomonadota bacterium
AAATAATTCTGATATCGCATTCTACAAAATTCAATCGGGTAACTATATCTCGTTCGCTGCTATAAACCTCGAAGATGGTGTGCTCATCAGCGTCATGCCAGTCCAGCCGGCACTGCTTCCAGAAAATAAATCCTGAAACAACTTCCGCCGCCCGTTACCGGAAAATAACGGATACGGGCGCGGTTGCTTTCAATAATTTCCTTGGTAATGAACAGGCCCAGGCCGGTGCCTTTTGGGCTGGTGGTGTAGAAGGGATCAAATATCTGTTCGACCTGTTCGGCGGCTACGCCGGGGCCGTTGTCGATGATGTCGAGGCAGGGCTGGTTTTGTTCGTCATGAAATGCCGTTAATTGAATACGAATATCAGCCGGTGCCTTGTTGTTGTGCGTAATTGCATTGCCGCACAGGTTGTTTAACACCTGATGCAGATAACTGTTGTTGAACAGGATGCGTGTATCGGCTGGTGATACAGAAATTTCAATCTGCTGTTCGCCCAATGATTGCGCGCTGCAAAATTCCTCGCGGAATTTTTGCAGCCAGGGCAGCAAATCAATGGCGTCCAGCTGAGTGGGTTCCTGCCGTGACAGTTGCAAAACATTCTGGATGATTCTGTCGAGGCGTTGCACCTGGGTGTTGATAATCTGGGTGAGTTTTTTATCGGCGACATTCATCTCGGATTCATTCAGTAACTGCGCCGCATGATTGATGGCACTGAGCGGGTTGCGGATTTCGTGGGCGATGCTCGCCGTGAGACGCCCGAGCGAGGCCAGTTTCATTTGCTGGAAACGCTGGTTTAATTGTGTGGCATCTTCCAGAAATATCAGCGTGCTGCCCTTGTTGTTGTCCAGCGGGCGAAATCCCGGCTGAATATCCGGCAGACCCTGTTGCTGGCGTATCGGTTTGTGATGCATGCGCGGATTGGCCAGCCATTCATTAAGGCGCTGATGCAATGTTGGTAACACATCAATCAGTCGCGGTGTGTTTTGCATCGGTAAATTGCCGAGCAGGCTTTCGGCGGAATCGTTGGCCAGCCGGATACGCCCGGCTTCATCCACTACCAGAATACCGGTGCGCATGCTCTGGATAATGTCATCATTGAGTTTTTCCAGCGTCAGCAAATCGGCGGCGCGGGCTTCGGCTAGTGCGGTGGATTCGCGCAGCTGATTGCCCAGAATGGATGCCAGCAAACTGGTGGCAAAAAACACCATGCCCAGAATACCGGCATTGGAATAATCACCGGCACTGCTGATACTGTTCAGCAGGTTGTAGGTTTGCTCTGCAAGTACGCCAAAGCTGGCGAGCGCGGCAAACAAATGTGATTCGCGGCGATGCAGAAAGGTGCCGGTGGCGGCAATGTTGACAATCAGCAGCATGCCCAGTCCGCTGGCCAGGCCGCCGGAAAAATGCATCAGTAAGATAATCAGCAAAATGTCACTGGTGTTGGCGGCAATTACCTGGGTGCTGAAGGAAATCTTGCGGCGAAATTCGGCGTAGAGGTAATAAAGGCTGGTGGCGAAGAAGGCAATGCATGCAACCAGAAAAAACTGGCGGTCAGTCTGCGTGAGAAATCCCTGCAAAATGTTTTGCCTGAACAGTACCAGCAGCGCCAGCGCCAGCGTGGCGCGGTAAAAATTAAAATGGCGCAGCGGGCGCCAGTAAGTGTTTTCAGGCGTGGCCGTGCCAGGTTTGGCAGATACGCTCATCGGCCTGGTGGCGTCCAGTCCCGCGCGTGTTGCTTGCAGCAAAAAAACTGGTCATGCATGACCACGGCTTCATCCCGGGGAACATAGGTTTTGCATTGTGCGCATTGCACGGTGTCGCGGCTTGGCGGGGCAGGGCGGTTCTGGCCGGGATTTTGTGATTTGCGTGCGTAATGGCGAATGAACAGATAAATGCCGGCAGCCAGAGCTAATAAAAAAAGGATTCTTGACATGGTGATTGATTAATCCTGATAGAATTTTCCCGAATTCTAGCAACAGTTCCTGTAGCCAGTCTCCCGACATGACACATTCGTTTCAAATTCATTTGCTGCAACAGCCTTTTCTGGTGGGGGATATCCGCGCTAATGCGCGCAAAATAATCACTCTGGCAGATGAGGCGCGTGCCAGCGGCGCCGACCTGGTAGTGTTTCCCGAGCTCGCCCTGTGTGGTTATCCGCCGGAAGATTTGCTGCTGCGTCCCGGTTTTATCCGTTTGTGCGATGAAGCTGTGGCTGACATCCCGCGCAGCGTGCATGGTGTAACGCTGATTTTTGGCGCGCCGCGCCATGACGGCCAGAAGCTTTTCAATTCCGCCTTCTGCATGCGTGATGGCAAGTTGCTGTCGGTGTATGACAAATACACTCTGCCCAATTACGCCGTGTTTGATGAAAAACGTTATTTCAGTGAAGGCGACCAGCCGTGTGTCGTGGATATTAACGGCATCAGGCTGGGCATCACCCTCTGCGAGGATATCTGGTTCGAGGCCCCGGCGGCGCAGGCCAGGCAAGCCGGTGCGCAGGCACTGCTGGTACTGAATGCCTCGCCCTATCACGGCGGTAAATATGACGAACGCTTGCAGGTGTTACGGCAACGCCACGCCGAAACCGGCTTGCCGCTGTTTTATCTCAACCTGGTAGGCGGCCAGGATGAGCTGGTATTTGATGGCCAGTCACTGGTGCTGGATGGCCAGGGCGAGCTGGCCGGGCGTGGTGCCGAATTTGAAGCGGTCAGTTTGAATTATCGATTGCATGCTGATGGTCGTGTTGAAGCGTTGCAACCGGCGGCAGCAATGCCAATGCTGGGGGAAGATGCCAGCATTTATCGCGCATTGGTGACGGGTGTCCGCGATTACGTTAGCAACAATGGATTCAACGGCGTTGTGATC
>JAUPMA010000286.1 GCA_030836935.1 Pseudomonadota bacterium
AGCGGTTCAGATACCGGCACATTAAACCTGCAAATTACGGATGCGCCAGTAGATGACGCACAGGAAGTTGTCATCGAATTCACTGGCGTGGAAATCAAGGCTGCCGACGGTGAAACCATCGTCATCACCTATGACACACCTAAACAAATCAATTTACTCGCCCTGACCGGCGGCGTTGCCGAAACCATCGTTGATAACCAAACCCTGCCAGCCGGTCAAGTGGAATGGATTCGACTGGAAGTAAACGAAGCCAACAGCCACATCACGATTGACGACGCAATTTATGGACTAACCATTCCAAGCAGTGCACAGACAGGTCTGAAACTGAACCGCCCGATCACGATTGCTGAAGGTGGCACAGCAAGTTTCACCATTGATTTTGATTTACGCAAATCGGTTCACGAACGCCAGGAAAACAATTACATGCTGCGTCCAACACTGCGGCTGATTGACAACCACACTGATGGCGCACTGCATGGTACGGTTGCCAGTACAACCGTATCCGAAAACTGCATGGCCGGTGACAAGGCGGCGGTTTATGTTTATGCAGGCAACGTTACAGCCGATGACGTGGGAAGCACGGTTGAACCCATCACAACAGCCAGCATTGATCTGGCAAACGCAGATGCTGATTACACAGTTGCATTCATACCCGCCGGAAATTACACCGCTGCTTTCACCTGTGATGCCGGTCAGGATGATGCAACCACTGATGACGACATAACATTTGCTGGCACCCAGACAGTTGTTATTACAGCCGGGCTGACTACCGAACAGGATTTCTGATCCGCAATAATTCATCAAGGAACATTTGAACAAAAAAAGGGTGCGCCATGCGCACCTTTTTTTGTTCTGAAAATATTCAGATGACGCATTCCGCAATAACCATTACACAAGCATCCGCCTTTATCCGGATTTTTATCTGCGTTCATTTGCACCAGATAATCCAGTAATCCACAGAACGGAACTCGCATCGTCTACTGATAAAACTCCTTCAGTACGCGATACAAATAAAACGCATCCCAGGTGCCCGCCAGTTCGCGGATTGAATGCATGGCAAATGTCGGCACACCGACATCCAGCGTTTTCACACCCGTACCGCTTGCGGTTATCGGGCCGATGGTACTGCCGCACGCCATATCGCTGCGCACCACAAATGATTGCACCGGAACATCGGCTTTTTTGCACAACTGGCGAAACAGCGCACTGGTTTCACTGTTGCTGGCATAACGCTGGTTGGAGTTAACCTTAATCACCGGCCCCTGATTGATAATGGGGCCGTGATTATCATCATGCTTGTCCGCAAAATTGGGATGCGCGCCATGAGCATTGTCCGCCGAAACCAGCATGGATTGATCAATCATGCGGCTGAAGTTTTCACCCACGCCCACCATGCGTTCCAGCACCGATTTCAGAAATGACCCCTGCGCACCGGCCGATGACAGGCTACCCACTTCTTCATGATCACTGCAAATCAGCAAACTGGTTGCCTGATCACCGGCTTTCAATAAGGCCATCATACCGGTGTAGCAGCTCAACAAATTATCCAGACGTGCCGAGGCAATAAAATCCTGATGCAAACCGATAATGGCCGGTGGCTGGCAATCATAAAAGCTCAATTCATAATCCAGCACTTCATGTACTTCCAGTTTCTCATCATGAGTCCTCAGCCATTGCAGCAATATCTCGCGCCACGAATAATCAGTGGTCGGCTTGTCGGTTTTATTCGGCAATCGCATCAATACCGGTGGCAAATCTTTTTGTGCATTAATGCTGTGACTGTTATTGGCTTCACGATCAAAATGAATGGCGAGACTGGGAATCGTAGCCACCGGCATTTCAAAATTAACCAGGGTCTGTGCAACTTCGCCTTTATTATTTAAATAATTGACGCGCCCGGCCAGAGACAAGTCACGATCAAACCATGGATTGAGTAACGCGCCACCATACACCTCAACACCGAGCGAAAAATACATCTGCTTCACCAGCTCGGGCTGCGGTTTGACTTTAAGACAGGGGCTGTCGGTATGCGCGCCAACCATGCGCACACCGGTTTCATTCAATGACTGTTGGCCATGAACAAACGCAATAATGGATGATGCATTGCGCGTGACATAATATTTCTTTCCGGCTTCCAGCTGCCAGGCATCAGCTTCGCGCAAACAGTTAAAACCCGCCGCATCCAGCAACTCGACCATGCTATTAACCGCATGAAACGGCGTAGGTGATGCCTGAATGAAATTCATCAGGCCCTGATTGAATTCGGTATTGTTCATAAGATCTCCAAAAGATATTTATCCGGAAATGAAATCAATAGCATTCTAGTTGCGGACGATTTGATTACCCGATTCTGTATAAAGTATGCTCATCATAGCCGGTAATAATTTTCGCCATGCCATATAACTCACGATCCAGACTCTCGTCACCTGTATCCACCCGGATTGGTTTACCCTGCAAGGCATGAATTTTTTCCGGCGTGGCAATCATCAAAATATTTTCCTTGCCAATCTTTCGTATCACTTGCGGACTGAATTGCTGGTTGCCACGACCAAACAAATGACCCTGGCCGCCGATTATGGTCAAAACCATTTTTGCCGGATGCTTCGCCAGAAGTTGCAATATCTGTTTTTCGTTCACATCTTTTGAAACCAGCTCGCGATTGCAGACGGCATCAATGCCCAGCAATGTCGATTCCAGATCCAGCGCATCCATTACCGCCTTGGGTGTGGTACCCGATCCCACCAGATATATCACGTCCGCTTCCATGGTATCGACAATCCAGGACGCAATGTCCTGCAAAATAATCTCTTCGTGCGCGACACCACCTTCTTTTATGCCCTGCATGTACTGATTTTCCGCCGGTACATTCAGGTAACCATAACGCCGCGCCTTCACCACATCGTGACGAAACGCCTCTTCATCTATATCCATCACCGAAGCTTCCTGCAACGCCAGCGCGCGGCCACGAATAATTTGCGATAACAGTTCGCCGGCATGATGTGGCGTTACCGCATACACGGCTGAATGAATTTTACAGCCGGCGGGAATACCAATAACCGGCACACGGTATTTTTCATCACAGGCCATCATGGCATTGAACACGTTGCGCGCTGTGCCATCACCGCCGGCAAACACCAGCAAGTCGATTCCCTGCTGCAACAAATCATGCACGGTTTTTTCGGTATCAGCTGCTGTGGTTTCACCGGCATGATTCTGGCTGACTACGGTAATGTCAAATCCCAGATCACGGCACACTGTTTCGCCCATGTCGTGCGCCGCGGTATAAACCCTGAATTGATCACGGATATTTTTCAACATTTCGAGCGCCACGCGCGTGCGGTGTTGCGCCTGCGGTATTGCACCCAGCTGTTGCGCGCGCTGCACCACATCGTCCGAACCCTTGAGGGCAACACTGCCGCCAATACCGGCAACCGGATTAATGATTAAACCCAATCTAAACAAAGAAAACCCCAGTGTTATTACACGCCATCATACAGCCATTCCAACTTCCAAAAGCCATGACACGGAGACGCAGAGTGATCAGGAATGAATCTCTGTGCCTCTGCGTCAAAATACCGGATTGCACACCAACATTTTTAATGCAGTGGTATCATACCATCAGCATTTAACCGGCTTACCCACTTATGACCCTGCCCCCGGCTTTCAAACCACGTCGCCATTCGGTGGCGGTAACAATCGGTAACATCACGGTTGGCGGTTCTGCCCCTGTAGTGGTGCAATCCATGACCAACACCGACACCGCCGATGAAATCGCCACCGCCATTCAGGTGGCCGAGCTTTACAAGGCCGGGTCGGAGATGGTGCGCATCACAGTGAACAACGCTGAAGCTGCCGCCGCAGTTCCCAGAATCCGTGAGCGCCTGGCCAGAATGAATCTGGATGTGCCGTTGATTGGCGACTTTCATTTCAACGGCCACAAACTGCTTACCCAGTATCCAGAATGTGCCGGGGCGCTGGCCAAATACCGCATCAATCCCGGCAATGTCGGTCGCGGTAAAAAGCGCGATGAGCAGTTTGCCACACTGATTGAAATCGCCTGCAAAAATAACAAACCGGTGCGCATTGGCGTGAACTGGGGCAGCATGGATCAGGAACTGCTGGCGCGACTGATGGATGCCAACGGCCAGCTGAAAGAACCGCTGGAGCCGAAGCAGGTGATGTTTGAAACCGTGATTCGCTCGGCACTGGAATCCGCCGCAGCGGCCGAATACATCGGCCTGCCACACGACAAAATTATTTTGTCCTGCAAAATGTCCGACGTGCAGGACTTGATCACCGTTTACCGTGAGCTCGCCCGCCGTTGCAATTACGCTTTGCATCTGGGCCTCACCGAAGCCGGCATGGGTTCCAAAGGCATCGTCGCCTCCACCGCAGCACTCGCCATTCTGTTGCACGACGGCATCGGCGACACCATTCGTATTTCACTCACGCCCGAACCCAATGCTTCGCGCACCAAGGAAGTGATTGTGGCGCAGGAAATTCTGCAAACACTTGGCTTGCGCGCATTCGTTCCACTGGTCACGGCCTGCCCCGGTTGCGGCCGCACCTCCAGCACCTATTTTCCGGAACTGGCGGAACGCATCCAGGCTTATCTGCGCAACCAGATGCCGGTATGGCAATCGCAATATCCCGGTGTGGAAAACATGACCGTGGCGGTAATGGGTTGCGTGGTGAATGGTCCCGGCGAAAGCAAACATGCCAACATCGGTATCAGCCTGCCCGGCAGTGGCGAAAGCCCGGTAGCACCAGTGTATGAAGATGGAGAAAAAACTGTGACGCTGAAAGGTGATCACATTGCAGAGGAATTTCAGGTGTTGCTGGATAAATATGTGGAGCGCATGTACAGCCGATAAACACCGGTTACCTGACAAACAATCAAAAAGATAAAAACCAGACGCAAAGCCGCCAGGACGCAAGGAACAAAAATATCTGTTGGATTACAACGTTTCTACTCACCTGCACCATCAACACAAAGCCTTTGCGTATTCGCGACTTTGCGGCAACTCTTTTGATATTTCCCGATCAGTAAATCGTAGTTAATTGCCTGATCGCTTCACCAAATCCCTGCGTCAGCAACACCATCAGCGCCAGTACTACAGCAAACACATACATAATGCGGCGGAAACTTTTTCTGGCTCTGGACATTTCCATATAGCGATCAATCACCAGCCCGCTCTTGAGCAGAATGGCGGTTGCAACAGCCAGGGAAAGCGGCCAGCCTGCGTGCCCGGTTTCCGCGAGTACGGCACCAAACAATGTCAGTGCCAATAATGCCAGCCAGGTTTTTTCTGCCGAGCTAATCCCCATAAGTTTCTCCAGTCACCTCAGCACATAAAACAGTGGAAAAATAACCAGCCAGAGAATGTCGGTGGTATGCCAGTACATGGCTGCGGCTTCCAGACCACTGTAATTTG
>JAUPMA010000287.1 GCA_030836935.1 Pseudomonadota bacterium
GATTTGCGCGCCATTGCGCGTGCCATCTGGAACAATATGACATCGGGTGATGCCATGCAGGGTGGCAGTACAATCACCCAGCAGCTGGTGAAAAATCTGTTTCTTGATTCTGAACGCAGCCTGCATCGCAAGTTTAACGAAGCCATCATGTCGCTTCTGCTTGAATATCACTTTGAAAAATCACTCATACTCGAAACCTATCTGAACGAAATATATCTTGGTCAGGATGGAGTGCGTGCCATTCACGGTTTTGCATTGGCCAGTGAATTTTATTTTGACAAGGAGCTTGGCGAACTTTCACGCGATCAGCTGGCCATGCTGGTTGGTCTGGTAAAAGGCGCATCCTGGTATGATCCGCGCCGGCATCCGCAGCGTGCCTTGCAGCGGCGTAATCAGGTGTTGCAGCAAATGGCTGATCAGTCCGTGATTAATCATTCACAACTTGAAACATTGCAGTTGCGTCCACTTGCCGTGGTTACGGGTTCGCATCGTGCAGCCAACCGGTATCCGGCATTTATTGACCTGGTCAAGCGCCAGCTGCACAGTGATTACAATGAAGAGGATTTGCGTACCGAAGGTTTGCGGATTTTTACCACGCTTGATCCAATGATTCAGCGCGCAGCCGAGCAATCCGTGATGACGGTAGTTCCGGATCTGGAACAACAAAATAAAAAGGCCGGCAATCTGCAAACAGCCGTGATTGTAACGGCGCCGGACAATGGCGATATTCAGGCTCTGGTGAGTGACCGCGATCCATTGTCGGCTGGTTTTAATCGTGCGCTGGATGCGACACGCCAGATTGGTTCGCTGGTTAAGCCGGCGGTGTATCTTTCCGCTTTGCAACAACCGGAAAAATATTCGCTGGCTACTGTGCTTGAAGATACGCCGTTGAATTTGAAAGAGCGCAGTGGCCGCATCTGGTCACCCAAGAATTACGACGAAAAATATCTGGAAAAAATTCCCCTGTTTCGTGCGCTGGAAGATTCACGCAATGTTCCTGCTGTGCGGTTGGGTCTGGATGTTGGCTTGGGCAGGATTTCGGATACGCTGCATGATCTTGGCGTGGAGCGTGACGTGCCGGCTTATCCGTCATTGATGCTGGGTGCATTTAATCTCACGCCATTTGAAGTCACCCGCATGTACCAGACGCTTGCCGGCAAGGGATTCAAAATTCCTTTGCGTGCCATTCGTGAAGTGACCACATCAGATGGCGAAATACTCACGCGTTATCCAATTCAGCTCAAGCAAACTCTGAAGCCGGAAGATGTGTATCTGGTAAACCGTGTTTTACATCGCGTGACCCAAACCGGTACAGCAAGAAGTCTGGCGGTATCCTTGCCGGTTCAGGTGGCCGGAAAAACCGGCACCACAGACGATACACGCGATTCCTGGTTTGCGGGTTTTGCGGACAATCGCCTGGCAGTGGTGTGGGTGGGGCGCGATGACAATGCACCCACGGGTCTTACCGGCGCCAGTGGCGCATTACGTATCTGGACCCGCTTGATGCAGAATGTGCCCTTGCAGGACTTGCAGCTGGAGTTGCCGGATACGCTGGAAACATACTGGATTGATGCGAATACCGGTGAATTATCCGCGCAGAATTGCGAGGCTGCGGTAGAATTGCCTTTCTATCCGGGGTCAGCACCACAGCAGAAGGCGGCATGCAAATCCATTTCAGTTTTCGAACGTATTCAATCCATATTTCGTTAGTCATCATGTTGTGCATGATGGGCATTCCTGGTTGTGCGCCACAACCGGAACAGGTCAGGCTACCGGAACAAGTGGAGACTCCGCCGGTAATCAAATCGCCGGTTTCGAATGGCCGCATCAATCCGGCTGTTGCAATATTGATCAAGCAGGCAGATGCATTGATCAAGCAACGTAACTGGCCAGAAGCTCTGGCGGCGATTGAACGCGCCATTCGCATTGACAGCCGTCACGCCGAAACCTGGAATCGCATGGCAATCATTCAGCTGGCAAAAAACAATGCGGAACAGTCCATACAGATGGCAAACAAATCCAATTCACTTGCTGCTAAAAACAAATCATTGCAGGCGTGGAACTGGTCATTGATTTCGCGAGCGTATACTGCAATGCAGAAACCGGATCTTGCACGCGAGGCCGCGCAAACCAGCCAGCGTTTACGCGAAGAAGCAGAATAATGATGCCACGAGAGATTCTGGGCGCATCCGGACCATTCAGCAAAATTCTGCCGGGTTTCATGCCGCGCGATGGACAGCAGGAAATGAGTGAAGTTATCAGCAAGGTGCTACGCAAGCGCGGCACGCTGGTGGCGGAAGCGGGAACCGGTATTGGTAAAACCTTTGCGTATCTGGTGCCGGCGTTACTGGCCGATATGAAAATCATTATTTCGACCGGCACGCGGCATTTGCAGGACCAGTTGTTTCATCGTGATTTGCCGGCAGTCAAATCAGCATTGAAAATATCCCTGGATGTGGCGCTGCTGAAAGGACGCGCCAATTATTTGTGTTTATATCGCATGAATCTGGATGATCAGCAGTCATTTTATTCAGGTGAAACCCGTGATCATATACAACGCATCCGGCAATGGAGCAAAACTACACTGAGTGGTGATATCGGCGAAATGCATGGCATCAGTGAAGAGGCGCGTATCTGGCCGATGGTGACATCCAGTGCTGAAAATTGTCTGGGATCGGAATGCCCGAAATGGAACGACTGTTTTGTGGTAAAAGCGCGTCGTGCGGCACAGGAGGCGGATATTGTGGTGATTAATCACCATTTATTGCTGGCGGATATGGCGATCAAGGAAAGCGGATTCGGTGAACTCTTACCCAGCGCCGATGCATTTATCATTGATGAAGCCCATCAGTTACCGGATGTGGCCACGCGATTCTTTGGCAAAACCATCAGCAGCCGCCAGATCAGCAATCTGGCATCCGATGTTGTGGCGGAGCAGGTAAAAGATGCGCCGGATATGAGTGAACTACGCGACCTGGCCGATGCCGTTAAAGTATCGGCACAGGATTTTCGCCTGGCACTTGGCGAAGACAATCAGCGTGATGCCTGGTTGAAAATCCAGAATAAATCAGCAATAGAACAATCGCGCGATGCCTTGCAATTAAAAATTACCGAAATGGCCGCCGCACTGGAAACGGCGGCAGAACGTGGCAAGGGCCTTGAACAATGTCATGGCCGCACGGTGTTGCTGAAACAATTGTTGTCGGGTTATGGCAAACCTGTGCCGGTTGCAGAAGGCGAAACGGCCCAGGAATTTATCTACTGGTATGAAACTACCAGCCGCGGATTCATGTTGCACATGACGCCGCTGGATGTGGCCTCGCTGTTTCGAAGTCATCAGCAAACCCTGAAAGCGGGCTGGATATTTACCTCGGCCACCTTGCAGGTGGGTAATGACTTTGAACATTTTGCGCGCAGTCTTGGGCTGGAGGATTATCAATCTGGCCAGTGGCAAAGTCCGTTTGATTATTTGCAACAAAGCTTGTTGTATCTGCCGACCGACATGCCGGAACCATCGAGTCATGATTACACGCGCAAATTGATGGAACAGGTATTGCCAGTCATTAACGCCAGCCGTGGTCGCGCTTTTATTTTGTTCACCAGTTATCGCGCCATGAATGAGGCGCATCAATGGCTGCATGGCAGGATTGATTATCCGGTTCTGTTGCAGGGCGATAAACCCAAACACCAGCTGCTGCAAAGATTCAAGGAACTGGGCAATGCGGTGCTGCTCGGCACCAGCAGTTTCTGGGAAGGGGTTGACGTGCGTGGTGAAGCCTTGTCCTGTGTGGTGATTGATAAACTTCCGTTTGCCTCACCCGGTGA
>JAUPMA010000288.1 GCA_030836935.1 Pseudomonadota bacterium
ACTACATCCTGTACCCGGCTGCTGTCATTCTCTTGCAAAAGCTGGTTGCAGACAAACATATCAGGTTCATCAGGAATCCAGGTTATAACCCGACTGTGAGTTTTATTATTGCTGCTTACAATGAAGAGCGAGTTATAGAACGCAAGATCCAGAACACGCTTTTATTGGACTACCCGGAAGACAAGTTGCAGATTATTGTCGTGTCGGATGGCTCTAGTGACAAAACACCAGAGATTGCAGGGAAGTATGCCAGCAAGGGTGTTATTTCCATGCATGATCCGCGACGTGCAGGAAAATCAGCCGCCCTAAACCGGGCTTGTGAGCAGGCAAATGGCGAGATTCTGATTTTTTCCGATGCCAACAATGACTATGAAAAGAATGCTATCCGTCTTCTGGTTCGACACTTTGCAGATGACAGGGTAGGTGCCGTGACCGGCTGTAAACATATTTATACCAATGCAGACCGTCAGTCGGCAAAAGGTGACGGCCTTTACTGGAAATATGAATCCAGAATCAAATCTGCCGAAAGCCATCTGGGATCAATTACAGCTGCCGAAGGTGAAATTCTCGCGGTACGTCATAGCCTGTTTACGCCCATTCCTTCAGGGTATATCAATGACGACGCAGCCATTACTTTCAATATTGTAAAAAAAGGCTACCGGGTTTTATATGACATTGATGCCAAGGCTTATGAAGAGGCATCAAAAGACCTCATGGAGGACTTTCATGTAAAGGTGAGAATGGCGACCGGAGGTTATCAAACAATGGCCAGTGAATTCTTTTATTTGTTCCCCCCACGCAGTCTGTTTGCATTTTCCTTTCTGTCACACAAGGTATTACGCTGGCTGACAGCACATTTCATGATACTTATATTGCTGTCATCATTCGCGCTATCGACCATGCCACTTGTGCGGCTATTCCTGTTTTTTCAATTGGCGTTTTATACACTGGCATTCTATGGCTGGATGCGCCGCTCCAATCCGTCTCTTCCTTCTATTGTGTATATCATCATGTATTTCACCAGCATGAATCTGGCTATGTTTGTTGGCTTTATCAAGTTTATTCTCGGTAAGCGTTCGGTCAACTGGCGCAAGGCGGAGAGGTAATATGCATTTTGTTTTAACAGGAATAATAATGTTCATTGCAGCAGGTGCGTTGTTATGGATGCTATTGAAATCCAGAAACATGCATATATGGATAATCGCGTACATTATTGACAAGCTTTCTCCATCGCGTGCAAAACCCGGGAAGAAGCATATTTATTTCTGCGTAGCCGACCATTACGAACCCTATTTCCGCAAAGCGGATCAGGCTACTGCACGTAAACTGGTGGATGACTGGGCAGAAAAATACAAACAGGTGGCGAATAAACATCATGATTCATCAGGCAGGCCGCCACAGCATAGTTATTTCTACCCCGTGGAAGAATATGACGAATATGTACTGGATAAACTGAAAGTGTTGTGCAGCGAAGGATATGGTGACGTGGATATTCATTTGCACCACGACAATGATACAGCCGATAACCTAAGACAAACACTTAATGACTTCAAGCAACTGCTGCATTCAAAACATGGTTTGATGAGAAAAAACGAGCGTGGCGAAATTGTTTATGGGTTTATACACGGTAATTGGGCGCTTGACAATTCGCGCCCAGATGGTCGTTGGTGTGGCGTAGATAACGAACTCGATATTTTGATCGAAACCGGTTGTGTTTATGACATGACCATGCCATCTGCACCCAGCGATACACAAACCAGTATTATCAATCGTATCTACTTTGCAAAAGAAGATGGCAAGGCCAAATCACATAATCACGGCACGGTTGCAACAGTAGGCAACTGGTTATCGGATCAGTTGCTGATGATTCAGGGGCCACTCGGCCTGAACTGGACATCCAGAAAACTGGGCATTATGCCTAAAATTGACGCAGGCGAGCTTTCCTGTGATGCGCCACCTGCTGCAGACCGGCTTGCTATCTGGGAGAACGCAGGTGTGTCGGTCAGCGGTGCTGAAAATCACATTTTCATCCGGCTTTATACTCATGGCTTGCAAGCCAAAAACATGACCATGTTCTATGAACAGGGCGGCTTTGACAAACTCTGGACGCTGCTTGAGCAAAGATATTGTGATTCGGCAGACTATTCGCTTCATTATGTTACAGCCTGGGAAATGTATGGCCTTGCACGCTCATTGATTACCGGCAAACAGACATGAAAAAGAAAGTGTTACATGTGATTGAATCGCTGGAATTCGGCGGCGCCGAAATGGTAGTGATCAATCTGGCCAATAAATTGTCGGATAAATATGACGTAAGCATCTGCATGACCAAACGTCAGGGCGATTTATGCGCCCGGGTCAGCGACAAGGTCAGACTGCATTATCTTGGATGCAAGGAAGGCAATGATCTTTCAGCCATTAAAAAAATCATAAATCTGATCAAGGACAATCAAATAGACATTGTTCATGTACACAACTGGAGCGTGTTTATCGAAGCTGTAACCGCAGCCAGACTCGCCGGTGTCAAAAAAATCATTCATACCATTCATGGGCCTTATATGGCTCATGGAAAGAGCATGCTGACCGTCATCAAGAAAAATGTCAGACGCGCTATGGAGAATCTGCTTTCGGTCTTTGTGTATCGCTTTGTTCCTGTATCTTATTCAATCCGGGATTATCTACTACGTGACTTTTGCATCAATTCCGGAAAAGTTCTTCCAATCCATAATGGAATTTCGGGTTTTGAATTAAACAGGAAAAGAAGTCTGGCTCCTGGAATATTGCAGCTGATCACAGTTGGCCGGGTAGCCAAAATAAAAAATCATCGCATGATGCTCAGTGGTTTGCGTAAGGCACTTGATGCGGGCGTCAGGGCAACTCTCACAATTGTTGGTGATGGACCTGAGTACGAAAATATATGTGAGCACGCTCGCTCACTTAATCTTGATTCACATATCGAATTTCTTGGGTTCAGATCAGATATTGCCGATATCATGGCAGACAAGGATGTGTATATTCTGACTTCGGATTATGAAGGTATCTCCATTGCACTGCTGGAAGCCATGAGTATTGGTTTACCGGCTATCGCTACTTCAGTAGGCGGAGTGCCGGAAACCGTTATTGATCATGGTAGCGGAATACTGATTGAAAAAGGCAACGCTGACGCTCTGGCAAAGGCTATTATTTATATGGCGAATCATCCAGAAGAACGGAGCCGGTTTGGTCTGGAAGCGAGGGCCTATTTTTTGCGGGAATTTGAAGAAAGCAATTTCATACGAAAATACGATGACGTCTATGCAAGCTGATTATTCACATAAACTCCATATTCTTTATCATCACCGCACCCAGGGCAGGGGAGCGGAAGGTGTGCATATCACCAGCATTGTGCGTTCCATGGAAGCAATGGGGCATAAGGTAACGGTATTGTCGCCACCCGGCATTGATCCCATGAATACTGCGGGCAATGCGCCGGTTGACAAATCCCATGTCAAAACATCTGGCATTAATACCTTCTGGAAGTTTGTCAGCAAAAATCTTCCTGATTTCATGTTTGAGCTGGCGGAAATTGCCTATAACATTCCTGCCATGCGCCGACTGGAAAAGGAGTTGTCTGCCAATCATTACGATATGATTTACGAACGGTATGCCTTTTATATGTTTGCCGGCGCGAGCAAAGCCAGAAAATATAAAATCCCGTTTGTACTTGAAGCCAATGAAGTCAACGGCATCAAGGATCGGGCGAGAAAACAATCATTTCCTGCCTTATGCGGCATGTTTGAACGCTTCATCTTCAAACGTTGTACGTCCATTCATACCGTATCCTCCTATCTGAAAAACATGATTATCAAACAGGGTGTAAATGATGATTTCATAGTTGTCTCGCCCAATGCGGTAGATCCGAAGAAATTTTCCGGTATCAAACAGGCAGGTGATCTCAGAAATAAATATCAACTAGAGGGCAAAAAAGTGTTGGGGTTCGCTGGCTGGTTTGATCATTGGGATCGACTGGATTTACTGGTGGATGTGTTCATCAAACTCAAGCACAATTATCCAGATACAGTGCTGCTGCTGGTGGGAGATGGCAAGGTGTTGCAATCCGTGCGCGACAAAGCTAAGCAAGCCAGTATTGAAAACAGTATTGTACTAACCGGCCCTGTCAAACGTGATGTAGTTCATCAATACTTGTCCTTGCTGGATATTGCCGTAATTACCCATTCCAATGAATTCGGTTCGCCTGTGGTCATGTTTGAATTCATGGGTCTTAAAATCCCTATTATTGCGCCCAGGTTGCTGCCCATCACCGATGTGCTGACGGATGGCGAAAATGCCCTGCTGTTTGACGTGTTAAATATGCAACAAATGGAAGTGACAATATGCAAATTACTGGATGATCCGCAGCTTGCAGGCACATTGGCGAATAATGCCTATGCAAAACTCATGGCACATCACACCTGGGATAACAATGCCAGGGAAATCATTCACTCTGCAGGTATCGGATAATCTTTTCAATGGTTAAGACCATTATCAAGAATCTGGCTTATTTCATTCTCTCACCATTTATGGTTCGCCGTGGGCGTGGCGATAACATCTGTATTACATTTGATGATGGGCCGCATCCCGATAACACAGCGCGCATTCTGGAAATACTGGCCAAACACCATACACGTGTTATTTTTTTCATGACCGGAATGGAAATGGAGAAATATCCGCATGTTGTCAGAAATGTTATTGCCGCTGGCCACAAGGTGGCCTATCACGGTTATACGCATCAAAGCATGCGCAAACAGACGCACGCTGAATTCAGACACGAAATGCACAAACGTCGCGAGCTTGAACACCAGTTCAATATCTGCCTGAATTTATACAGACCGCCATTTGGCGATCTCAATTTAAGTGGTTTTATCGCGCTGGTATCAAACCGCTGCAAGATTGTCATGTGGTCTCTGGACAGCCGCGACTCCTACGATACGGAACAGCAAATTCTGAAGTCGCTGGCGGCAAACAAGATTCGTCGAGGTGAAATTTTGCTGTTTCATGATGATTACACAAAAACCACAAACCTTCTTGACTGCCTGCTAACCGACTATAAAAATGCCGGCATCAAATGCGGAGTAAATCTGTAATGTTGAAATTGCCATTGATGTCAATTGGCTTGCTTTTGCTTGTTTCAAATATTGTTATCGCTGCCAAAGTTCCTGCCTACAGCGACAAGCAATACCAAACCCTGATGGGTGTGAATCAGATATTCATGGCGCCCGATGGCCGTGATTCAGGCAATTGCACTCGCAACAATCCCTGTAAAACATTCGATTACGCCATAAGCGAAATGGAACCGGGCGATGGCCTGATTCTGCTGCCGGGTTTCTATTCCTTATCCAAAAATGGCGCACTGAGTGCCGCTACACCCAATGGCCGTCCCATACGTCTTTCAGCCCAGCCGCCTACCGGTATCAGCACCGACAAACCCACGGTCATACGCGCCGACGAACCGGGTACAGTAGACGTAGAGGGTGGATTTACCCTCGGCACACGCGCAGAAAAGGTTAAATATGTCGTAATTTATGGCATTACTTTTCTAGATGAAGGCCATTTACGCAACGCTGATTTCAGTGTGGTCAAAAATACCGGTATCAAAGGCAGCCTGGGCATAGGCACCAATGATCATTCTGCTGGCTGCATGTACAACCTGGTTGAAGATGTATGGATATGGGGCCGCAATCAT
>JAUPMA010000289.1 GCA_030836935.1 Pseudomonadota bacterium
TAATAGAGCGTGATGTTTTTATTGGGTGATGGTGCCGTAACCGGATGGCTGCGTTGCAACAGCATCAGATAGGTGTTATCCGATTTAAGATGCACCCATTCCAGGCCATGGGAACCAATGCGTTTGTTGACAGGAATGAAACGGAATGCCTGCTGGTAAAATTCCAGTTGCCGTTCAATGTTATCGACTTCAATGACTGGAATGACACCTTTCAGATTCATGATGAATGATTACAATTTGAGTAATACCGAGCCCCAGGTAAAGCCGCCGCCAAAGGCTTCCAGCATAACCGTTTCGCCTTTTTTGATACGCCCATCACGCACCGCTGTATCCAGTGCCAGAGGCACGGATGCAGCCGATGTGTTACCGTGCTTGTCAACCGTTACCACCACATGATCCATATTCATGCTGAGTTTCTTTGCCGTGGCCTGAATAATGCGCAAATTGGCCTGATGCGGCACCAGCCAGTTGATGTCCGATTTTTTCAGGTGATTGGCTTCCAGTGTTTCATCAACAATGCGACCGAGCGTATTCACCGCTACCTTGAATACTTCATTGCCTTTCATGGTGATATAGGCATCCAGGGTACGCAGTTGATCAACGCCATGCGAAATACCGTAAGGAACATTCAGCAAATGTTCATAACTGCCATCAGCATGCAAATGTGAAGACAGGATACCCGGTTCGTCACTGGCTTCAACTATTACAGCACCGGCACCATCACCAAACAATACACAGGTAGTGCGGTCCTTCCAGTCAACAATTCGCGACAGCGTTTCCGCACCAATGACCAGCGCACAACGTGTACTGCCGGCACGAATAAAATTATTGGCTATACCCAGCGCATATACAAATCCGGTACAAACGGCCTGCACATCAAATGCAGTGCAGCCGTGAATGCCCAGCCGCTGCTGCAACAGACATGCTGTGCTGGGAAAAATACGGTCCGGTGTAGTGGTGGCCACGATAATGAGATCAATATCTTCAGCCTTTTTGCCAGCGGCCTGCAGGGCTCGGCGTGCTGCATGTTCAGCCAGATCAACTGTATATTCACCAGCCGCTGCAATATGACGTTGGGTAATGCCAGTGCGATCACGTATCCATTCATCCGTTGTATCAACGACCTTTTCCATATCGGCATTGGTCATGATTCTGGCCGGAAGATAACTGCCTGTACCCGTTATGCGTGCATACATCAAACCGGTTCCTTCTCTAGCAGAGTTTCAATATGTTTACTGATACGTTGCGGCAGTGCTTTTTCAACTTCCAGCAGCGCAATCTTTATGGCATTGGCAAATGAAAAAACATCGGCACTGCCATGACTCTTGATAACAATGTGCTGCAAGCCAAGCAAACTGGCACCGTTATATACGCGCGGATCAACGCGCTTTCTGAAAGCCCTGAGTACCGGCAAGGCAACCAGGCCCGCCAGTCTGGTGATTATATTGCGCTTGAATTCCTGACGCATGAAGTAGGTGATCATTTTGGCCACGCCCTCCGTGCTTTTAAGTGCGATATTACCGACAAAACCGTCGCACACCACTACATCCGCCGTACCCTTGTAAATATCATCACCTTCAACATAACCGATGTAATTCAGATTGCTGTTACGCAACAATTGATCGGCTTCTTTCACTTGCGCGTTGCCTTTGAGTTCTTCGGTGCCGATGTTGAGCAAACCTACGCGCGGTTTTTCCATATTATCAACAGCTGAAGCGGCTACAGAACCCATTACAGCAAATTGCAGCAAATGTCCGGCACTGCAATCGACATTGGCACCAAGATCCAGCATGTGGGTATGACCCGTAATGGATGGCAGCGTGGTCATAATGGCCGGACGATCAATACCGGGAAGTGTTTTTAGTACAAATTTGGCCGTTGCCATCAAGGCACCGGTATTACCGGCGCTGACTATTGCATCGGCCTTGCCTTCATGAACCAGATTAATGGCAACGCGCATGGAGGAATCTTTTTTCTTGCGTAATGCCAGGGCAGGCGCCTCGTCCATTTCTACGACTTCAGATGCATGCCGGATTTGCAAATGTGCGTTTGGCTGCAAGCCGATTTTTTTTAGATTTGACAACAACGCATCTTCCTGACCAACCAGAATCAGACATACATCAGGAAACTGTTTCAATATGCGCGCAGCGGCTGGCACGATGACACCAGGGCCATGATCGCCGCCCATGGCATCAAGTGCAATAACTGGAAATCTGCTCATGTAATTTTTTTCAGCAATGAAAAACGGGCGAGTGAAACCACCCGCCCGTTTTTCAATACCTGCATGAATTATTCGCTGTCAGACTTGCTGGCAATAACTTTGCGGCCACGATAAAAACCATCCGGGGTAACGTGGTGGCGCAAATGCATTTCACCACTGGTTTTATCAACCGACACAGTAGCGGCGGTCAGCGCGTCGTGGGCACGACGCATATCGCGTCTGGAACGGGTTTTACGATTCTGTTGTACTGCCATGATAGTCTCCGATAAATCAATCACACATGAAAATTTGTTGAGTCAAATTTTCCTATTCTTTATGCAAGTCCTTCAGCACGGCGAAGGGATTTGTTTTTACCTTCTGCTCTGCCGCCATAACGGCTTCCTGTTTCTGCCGTTGCGCCTGTTGCTGCAAAAAATCCGAACAATCCTGTTCATGTACCAGCACCAGTGGCAAGGCCAGCAGCAATTCATCTTCGATGACTGCTGCCAGATTCATTTCGTCTGCTTCGAGTAACAACGGTTCAAGTCCGGCCGGTAATGCATCCGCATCGGCATCATCGCGGATCAATGCCAGGTTCATCCGTGTTTGCAGCGTGTATTGCATGGGTTGCAGGCAACGCTGGCAAACAACATTCAGATTCGCTGATAACTCGCCACCCAGTGTGCGTAATTTTCCCTGCCGGCCAAATTGCACATCCACCGCAACACTGCCTGAATCATCCAGCAGCATCGCAGCCAGCCGCTGCATGCGGCTCACCGGACAGACACCTTTTATACCGGTGCCATGATCGGCTTTTTGTACAAAATCCAGAAATTCGGGTATGAGCGGCTGCATGAGCGGCGCAATGGTATAGGTTTCGCTACCGGTTGTCAAAAGAAAAGCCTTATATTTCAACTGTTTCCGGCGCCCGTCCATGACTCATGTTTTTCCGCTTGAACCTGGCGGCGCGACAGGTAAGATGAGCGCCCCGGCACACGCATCTGATTGATTATGAAACTGGTATTGGCTTCAACCTCACCCTTTCGACGGCAACTGCTCGACCGCCTGCAAATGGCTTACGAAACCGACTCGCCCGACGTGGACGAAACTCCCCTGCCCGGAGAGAACGTCGACCAGATGGTAACGCGACTGGCCATCGCCAAGGCCCGGGCCGTAGCGTCACGTCACCCGGATGCGCTGATTATCGGCTCCGACCAGAGCGCCGAGCTGGATGGCGAGAAGCTCTCCAAACCCGGCGGCTACGACAACGCATTCAGGCAACTCAGGCGTGCTTCCGGCAAACGCATCGTATTTCATACCGGCCTGTGCCTCCTCAACAGCGTCACCGGCCACACACAAACAACCTGTGTGCCTTATACAGTTGTCTTCCGCCGCCTGAACGATGCACAAATTGATGCTTACCTGAAACGGGAACAGCCCTGGAATTGCGCCGGCAGCTTCAGATCGGAAGCACTGGGCATTGCCCTGTTCGAACGTTTTGAAGGCGATGATCCCAGCACACTGATCGGCTTGCCGCTGATAAAACTGGTCACCATGCTGGAAAACGCTGGGATGCCGGTTCTCTAGCCTGAATATTTCACCAAAAAAGAAAAGACTTCGCCGCTCCTGCGCATCTCGGCAACGGCTCCTGCGTTGCTCTACCTTCCGCCATCCATGGCGGTCGCTGCGCACGCGGCATTCGCACCTCCCTGTGCATCAAGCGCAAATGGGATAAAAGTTATCGGCATTCATCAAGATGCAATGTGTTCCATGAAGAAAAGCGTCGGCCTGAAGGCAGACCCACATGGAAACGCCTGCTTTTGTAGGTTCGCCTTTAGGCGAACGCTTTTATCGCCCATCATTTTTAACAAAATAGTCAGGCTAGTCTGAACTGACTGCAGAAATTTTTTGCTCAATCGTCATTTTGCCTGCTTCCTTGGTAACCCTGAGCCGTTCCAGAAATGTCATGCCCAGCAATATTTCTTCAGGAAACTGTCCATCAATCACTACAGCTTCTACATTTTTCTGTTCCAGCTGACCCAGTTTTACCGAACGCAACTTTATACGCCAGGCACGCGCAACACCCGATGCTGTTGATACTTGCGCCGGTTCACCGTCGATGCGGTACTGAATACCGAGTTTTTTTGCATCAACCGCACTCATGGCAACTGTCGTGGCACCGGTATCCACCAAAAATCGTGCTGATCGTCCATTAATGCTGCCATGCGTAAAAAACATTCCGCGTGTATCCGCCATGATTTGTTCGCGCAGTTGCAGTGGTTTTTGGTAACTCATGCTGATGGCACTGCCAGCGGTATAGTTTTTTTGCTCGCCATTTATTTCCAGCACCGTGGTATTGCTGTCCGCCGAAATCAGTTTTATACCGGAATAGATTTGCCCGACAGCCAGAACTTTTGATTCGCCATCAATCAGCAGCATGGCTTTTCCCGGAAACAGCGCCTGCACTTCAATTGTTTCCGCTGCACCAGCTGAAAATGACGTGAGTACAGAAAATAATAATGCAAGGAAAATCCTGTTCATGACAGAAGTCCGTTGATCAGATGCAACACCAGACAGGCCATTACACCTGCCAGCAAGTCATCCAGCATGATTCCAAGTCCACCATGCACATGTTTATCCAGCCATGAAATTGGCCATGGCTTTAAAATATCAAAAATACGGAATGCCACAAAACCCGCCATCATCCACCAGATTCCGGATGGCACGGCAATCATGGTCAGCAGATAACCGGAAATTTCATCGAACACAATGCCCGGATGATCATGCACGCGCAGCTGCTTGCTGGTGTAATCACAAATAGCTATCCCAGCCAGCGACACAAACAGGACAACCGACACATACAACCCGGTACTGAAATTGCTGATTGCATAATAAACAGGAATCGCTGCCAGGGTACCAAAAGTGCCGGGCGCTTTTGGCATCAGGCCCGTACCAAACCCAAGCGCCAGAAAATGCACGGGATTTTTCAGACAGGCTGGTGGAATTTTTACTGTTGATTTCATTTTATGTTTGAAAAATGGTTATAACCGGTATTTTCAAAAACAACTTCCATGCCTGCCGCATCAAAACAATGTATTCCATGGCCCGATATGATTTCACCAATACAGCTCATTTGCATACAACATTTATCTGCCATGACTTTTATTGATAATTCATTTTCTGACGGTAAGGTGAAACACAATTCATAGTCATCACCACCTGCGACGATGACGGACCAGTCAACATCATTGCCATAGAAATTCCGTAATTCATCTGACAACGGCAATTTACTTAAATAGATATTTGCTGCACAGCCACTGGCGTTGGCAATGTGTCCCAGATCAGCCACCAGACCATCCGAAATATCAATGCCGCACTGACTGATGGCTGACAGCTCCCGTCCCAATGCCACACGTGGCACTGGCCGGTTAAGTCTTGAAACGCAATGTACCAAAGAATTTTTCGTTACGAGCTGGCCAAGAACTTTTTTCAATCCCAATGCCGCATCACCCAGTGTACCGCTGACATAAATTTTATCGCCGGGTTTTGCCGTATCGCGCCGTAACACCTGACTGGATGTTACAAATCCGGTTAATTGCACCGTAATACTCAACGGCCCGGAGGTGGTGTCGCCACCAATTAATTGCACGCCATATTCATCTGCCAACACAGAAAATCCGCGCATGAACTCCTGCAACCAGCTTTCATCCGCTGCCGGCAATGTAATGGCCAGAATGGCCCAGGCCGGTTCTGCGCCCATGGCGGCAAGATCACTCAGATTCACAGCGAGTGATTTATAACCGATATCAAAAGCGGATGTGTTGACAGGAAAATGCACACCGGCAACCAGTGTGTCAGCCGTCATCGCCAGTTGTTTGCCGGCTGGTGGCTGCAACAAGGCACAATCATCACCTATCCCCAGCAACACATCCGTGCGTTTGCAGGCAAACGATTTGAAATAATGATTGATAAGATCAAATTCGGACACGGCGCGTACAGGCATGATTGAATGATCGGGAGTGTACTCCACGAACTGTTACACGTTAACCGCGATTGATTTCAACAGAACGGCATTCGCGCGCCAGCTTGTCCAGCACGCCGTTGACAAACTTGTGGCTTTGTTCGGCACCAAAAGCGCGCGCAAGATGGATGGCTTCCTTGATGACCACCTGATACGGCACATCAGGACGGTTACGCAATTCCCAGGTGGACAGGCGCAAAATCGCCTGCTCGACATGATCGAGCATCTCATCCTTGCGGCTCAGGTGTGGCAACAGCATGGCATCGATTTCATCAAGCTGTGCCGGCACGCCATGCAGCAGTTCATGAAAATAATCCACGTCCACTTTAGCCATGTTCTGCTCGTCATGAAACTGCACTTCGATATCATTCAAATCATTGCCGCTGATGGTCCACTGATACAGCGCCTGCATGGCTTTTTCGCGGGCACTGCTGCGGCGTTTGGCAAGGCTGGCATCCGCCATGATCAGGAAATCCTGGCCAGCAGGTTCACCATTTCAATGGCTGTGACCGCCGCCTCTGCGCCCTTGTTACCGGCCTTGGTACCGGCACGTTCAATCGCCTGTTCAATGGAATCGGTAGTCAATACGCCAAAGATCACCGGAATTCCGTGATCCAGCGCCACTGAAGACATACCCTTGGCTGCCTCACCGGCCACATAATCAAAATGCGGTGTAGACCCGCGAATCACTGCACCCAAACCAATAATGGCCTGGTAATTACCGCTCTGCGCAACGCGTTGCACGGCCACCGGCATTTCATAGGCGCCCGGCACCTTGATCACGGTAATCTGGTCAGCTGGCACGCCATGACGCCTGAAAGCATCCAGCGCACCGGCGAGCAGGCTTTCGACGATAAAACCGTTGAAACGTGCGACAACAATGGCAAAACGACCTGTGGTGTAAATCAGATCGCCTTCGATGGTTGATACTTGTGACATAGTTACGACTCGTGTTGATGTTATTAAATTAAGAACTGTGAATTATATAGAAGGTTAAAGCTTAAAGCTTAAAGTACAGGGGAAAAGCTTTTTACTTGCCACTTTAAACTTTAAGCTTATTACTGCTCTTCAGACTTGCCTGCCACATAATCCACCACTTCCAGGCCGAAGCCGGCCAGGCCATGAATACGTTTCGGCGCCGTCATCAAACGCATTTTATGCACATTCAGATCCATCAGTATCTGCGCTCCAACACCGTGAGTGCGCAAATCACCAGCCTGCACTTCGTGTTGTGCCGGTTCATGCGGGCTGAGCATCCATTGCACAATATCACGCGCATCCTGCGGCTGGCGCAGGATCACCACCACGCCCGGCTGATCACTTTCGGCAATCTGTTTCATCGCCGCACGCAACGGCCAGCTGCTGGTCTGGCTGGAAGCCAGCACATCAAACAACGTATTTTCCATATGCACGCGCACCAGCACCGGCTGATCCGGCTTGATCTCGCCCTTCACCAGCGCCAGATGCAAACCTTTACCCACGGCGTCCTGATAGGCATACAAACGAAAGCGGCCAAACTCATTGGGGAAATCACATTCGGCAACCCGCTCAACAGATTTCTCATTCTGAATGCGATAACGAATCAGCGCCTCAATGGTGCCGATTTTAAGATTGTGTTCTTTGGCAAATTTTTCCAGATCGGGACGGCGTGCCATGGTGCCGTCGTCATTGAGGATTTCAACAATCACCGATGCCGGTTCAAAACCCGCCAGACGCGCCAGATCGCAACCGGCTTCGGTATGACCGGCGCGATTCAACACGCCACCGGGTTGCGCCATTAACGGGAAAATATGTCCCGGCTGCACGATGTGTTCCGGGCGTGCATTTTTTGCCACCGCCGCCTGAATCGTCACTGCACGATCCGCTGCCGAAATACCGGTGGTGACACCTTCAGCCGCTTCAATCGACATGGTGAAATTGGTTCCATGCGCCGAATCGGTGGCATTGATCATCAACGGCAAGCGCAATTGCTGGCAACGATCGCGCGTCAGTGTCAGACAAATCAGGCCGCGTCCGTAACGCGCCATGAAATTGATATCTGCCGCCGTCGCACAGGAGGCCGCCATCAACAGATCGCCTTCGTTTTCACGATCCTCGTCATCCATGATGATGACCATCTTGCCCTGACGCAGATCTTCGATAATTTCTTCAATAGAATTTAATTGCATAATAAATTTATCCAGATATGTAGGATGGGCGAAACCAGCGCAACCCATCAACCAAGTGGCAAGTAGCAAGTGCGAAGTAGCAAGCAGAAGTTTCTCCTTGCCACTTGCTACTTGAACCTTGCTACTTTTTCATAAACCCGTGTTCAGCCAAAAACGCTTCAGTAATTCCACTACCGGATTGCGCCGCCTTGTCACCCAGCAACAAACGCTCCAGATAACGCGCAATCAAATCCACTTCAAGATTGACACGATGACCGGATTGATACTGATTCATAATCGTTTCCTGCAAGGTATGCGGCACAATATTCAATTCAAACCGGCAACCATCCACCTTGTTTACCGTGAGGCTGACACCATCGACGGTAATCGAACCTTTCATGGCAATATATTTTGCAAGATTCGATGGCGCTTCAATAACAAAACGCACCGAACGTGCATCATCGCGGCGATCCATAACACGGCCCACACCGTCCACATGGCCACTCACCAGATGACCGCCCAGGCGCGTAGTGGGTGTCAAGGCTTTTTCCAGGTTCACCGCACTGCCCGTCTGCAAATCACCCAGCGTGGTCAGTGACAGGGTTTCACCGGAAACATCCGCACAATATGCATCGGCTTTCAGCTCAATCGCCGTGAGACACACACCGTTGGCGGCAATACTGTCGCCCAGCTGTACATCACGCATATCGAGCTTGCCGGTATGAATCCAGATGCGCGCATCGCCACCCTTATTCCGGATGGATTCGATCTTGCCAACGGCTTGAATAATACCCGTGAACATAATTAACTCTTTTTCAAATCTACCGTGTACATGGTCAAGGGCAAGGAGGATGCTGTATTGAATTCACAACCTGCTTCAACACCGGCACGCGCAATATCTTCCGGTGATTTCAGACGATCGTACAAGGCAAACATGGCGCCGAGTGCATATTCAGAACCGGAACCAATTGCCCAGAAGCGCGCGTACTGACTCACTTCGCGCAATGAATAAATGCCGAAAATGCCATTGGGATTGCAAATCAGCGCATCAATGTGTGTAGCTTCATAAGGATCATCATCTTCATCCTTGGTTTTGAGAAAATATTTATCCTTTAATACCGGATGCAGTTTTCGAAAAGTTTCAAAAACCGCCATGCGATCCGAAAAATCAATTTTGACTTTTTTATCTTTCAGCACGCTTTCCATCACCAGTGCATGCGCCGCACTGCCAACAATACCGAAATAACCGGCATCGGTGCCATGACCATAATTCTGGATTTTGTCGCTGGAGGCATCATAAGGTACACCCATGCGCAAATCACCAAACGTGGTGAGGCTGTCCGCCGCAATCACGGCCTTGCCATTTTTTTGTACCGCTACAATGGTGGACATAAATTATAATTCCTCAATAATGCGCCGTCTGGGCCGCGCGGTGATGCGCCAGTCTTTACCCAGCGCGCGCATATCCAGAATATCCAGACCGATGCGCTGGTTCATGCTGGCAATTTGTGGCAAGTGAAACAAACCCTTGGCACTGTCACCCATAATATGCGGCGCCATGTATATAACCACTTCATCCACCAGATCCGATTCCAGCAACGCACCGCATAAAATACTGCCGGCCTCCACATGCAATTCATTTACCTGTTTCTGTTCAGCCAGCCAGTTGAGTGCCTGATACAAATCCACCTGACCGTTGTTATCTGCAACCCTGTCAACGGAAACATTTTCGCGTGTACAGGCGGCCGTTTTTTCGCTGGTCGTCAGAATAATAATCGGGCCGGCAGGCTGAA
>JAUPMA010000290.1 GCA_030836935.1 Pseudomonadota bacterium
CAAGGCATTGAGTTCATTCATGGCTACATAATGCGCCAGGGTTTTTTGTTTCAGATAGGAGGTACTGGCCGTGTAATCGCCGGAGGCCTTGATGAGCGCGGCCATGGCGATGGCAATGATGGTGAGGGCGACGAGAATTTCGACCAGGGTAAATCCGCGCTGGAAATTTGTTTTGTTACACATACAAAAAATACCAGATTAAAAATCAATCCTTCACCAGCTCATATTGTCCGTTGATATTTCCATGCACCGCCCGGCTCAGGTCGGCGCCGCTGATCCGGATTCGCACTTCAAAATCCGGCGTGGTTTCACCACTGGATAACAAAAAAACCTGCGGCCTGATTTCATGTTCAGGATTTTTTTTGAGTTCAGCGTCCGGTTCGGTAACGATAGCGCTGATGCCTTCCAGCGCAAGATCCAGCCGCATGTTTTCGGGAAGGGTGTGCGGCAGCAGCAGTTTGTCGGTATCCAGATCAGCCCATTTGCCGTTTTCATAACGCATCAGGCGGTAGCCTTGCGGATGGAAACGCACACCGTAGTCTTCACCGCGCATGACGCCCTGCTCATGCGCAAACTGCAGGCGCGCATGCAGGCGTTGTACTTCCGTGCGTAATGCATCTTCCGGGTTGCTGAAGGAAAATCCCAGCATGATGAAAGCGGAAAAGGCGATGGCAATGATGGATACCACCACCAGCAGTTCAATCAGCGTAAAACCACGTTGTAGTGGCGGAAAAGTTGACTGCTGTGCGTTGCTTTTCCTTTCCACTTTAACCTTTGTACTTATTGCATGTTCCAGTTGCCGATATCCGCTGCCGGGCCTTCGCCGCCATCGACACCGTCTGCGCCCAGTGTGTAGATATCGACTTCGCCATGTTCACCCGGGCTGAGGTAAATGTAATCGCGTTGCCACGGATCCTTGGATAAATGCTTGATATAGCCGCCCTCTTTCCAGTTGGCGGGCTGCGGTTCGGCTGTGGGCGCAGACACCAGTGCTTCCAGTCCCTGATCTGTGGTGGGGTAGGTGTAGTTGTCGAGTTTGTAGAGTTCGAGCGCGGATTCCAGCGCCTTGATGTCGTTTTTGGCCTTGGTGATGCGGGCATCATCGGTACGGCCCAGAAACTTGGGCGCAACCAGGGTCGCCAGAATGCCGATGATAACCACCACGACAATGATTTCGATGAGGGTGAAGCCCTGTTGTTTGCCTTGCATGCTTGCTCCAACAAAATGTGTGCGTAAACTGCGCGTCATGATAACAGAATGCGATAGTCCGTAAATGAATCACCGGTTACGCCTGCGGGCATCTGATGCACTGTGGCCGGGCCTGTTTCTGCTTTGTCTGGCCCTGTATCTGGCGGATGCCGGAATGTTGTTGCGTTACGACCGCCAGATGATTGCGCAAGGTGAATTCTGGCGGCTGATTACCGGACATTTGTTGCATCTGAACTGGCCGCATTTCTGGCTCAACATGGGCGGCTTGCTGATGGTGGCGGTTTTTTTCCGCCGCGACTGCACGGTTGGTCAATGGCTGGGGCTGATGGTGTTTTCCTGTCTGGTTATCGGTGCGGGTCTTTATTTTTTTGATTCCCGGATGTTCTGGTATGTGGGTTTGAGCGGCGTGTTGCACAGCCTGTTTGTGGTTGGCGCCTGGCGGGAACGGCAGCGGTCTGCGCTGAGCGGCAATGTACTGTTGCTGCTGCTGGTCAGCAAGCTGGTATATGAGCAGGCTGGCGGCGGGCTGGATTCATCGGAAGCCCTGATCGGCGCGCGGGTGGCGGTCGATGCACACTTGTTCGGTGCGCTGGCGGGCGTGATGTTTGTGTTGTTCCTTTGGCGGCAAACGAAAAAATAAAAAATCGTGCGCGTTACTGCATCAAGTCATTCATGTTGATAATGGGCAGCAATATCGACAGTACAATTACCAATACGATGCCGCCCATCAATACAATCAGCAATGGTTCAAACAGTCCCATAAACATGGCAATCAGCGTTTCCAGTTCACGCTCCTGCTGTTGCGCGGCTTTTTCCAGCATGTCCTGCAAATTACCGCTGCGTTCGCCACTGGCAATCAGGTGCAGGGTCATTGGCGGGAACAGTTTGCTGCGTTGCAGTGCGCTGTAGATACTGGAACCTTCACGCACCCGGCTGGCGGCCTCATCAACGGCGGTGCGCATCGGCATGTTGGTAATTACCGGTGCCGACAGTTTGAGCGCTTCCACGGCCGGAATGCCGCTGGCAATGAGGATGCTGAAAGTGCGCGCAAAGCGTGCGCTGTTAATGCCGCGTACCAGGCGGCCAATTACCGGCAGGCGCAATAGCAACAGGTGATAGCGCAGCCGGTTAAATGGAATTTGCAGAAATTTCTTCAGGCCAATCACGCCACCCGTTACGGCGATTAACAGCAGCCACCACCAGGCCTGCAAAAATTCGCTCAGGCCGATCATGATGCGGGTGAGCGTCGGCAAATCCTGTCCGGAAGTTTCAAACACGGCGACAATTTTCGGCACTACAAAAATCAATAAACCCGAAACCACCATGAGTGCCACAGCGGTCAGGATGGCGGGGTACACGGAAGCCTGGGTGATTTTCGCATTCATTTGCTGGCGCGATTCGGCGTAATCGGCGAGACGATCCAGCACCGTATCCAGATGACCGGATTGTTCGCCAGCTGCAACCGTGGCGCGATACAGCTCGGGAAATACCCGTGGAAAATCAGCCAGTCCGGCCGCCAGTGTGTGGCCTTCAAGAATCCGCGCGCGGATTGCAAAAATCATGCTTTGAATACGCGGTTTTTCGGTTTGCTGGCCCACTGCGGAAAGTGCCTCATCCAGCGGCAATGCGGCGCGCACCAGTGTGGCAAGCTGGCGGGTGAACAGTGCGAGATCGGTGGCGCTGATGCCGCGACGGCTTACCGGTTTGTTGCCGGCAACCTGTTTGCGATCCTGCGTGGCGGCACTGTCGATATTCAGCGGCATCAGGCCGCGTTCGCGCAACATTGTGCGCGCCTGGCGCGGCGAATCGCTTTCGATCACGCCTTTTTTTTCGTGACCTTTTTCGTCGAGGGCGGTGTATTCAAATGCGGCCATGATGGGAGCTTAAAGTTTAAAGGATAAATGTGAAAGGATGGTGCGTGG
>JAUPMA010000291.1 GCA_030836935.1 Pseudomonadota bacterium
GCCATTCTTTAACTGGTTTGCAGTGATGAACCCTGAGATTGTCCAGAATCATAATAACTTTGCGTTTCGCGTCTTTTAATAGCCGCATGAAGAAATCAATCAGAACATCGGCGTTCATGTTGCCTTCAAAAAATCGAAACCTTACCTTCCCCTGATTCGTGATCGCCGAAATCATATTCAGTGACACGCGATTGGCGTTGAGTCTGATCACCGGTGTCTTGCCTTTGAGTGCGTAACCACGTTCATGCTGGCAATCATTACGCAGCCCGGTCTCGTCACCCCAATAAATCTCGGCGTTTTCTTGCTTGGCCTGCGCCTGTATCGTCGGGTAGGTTTGTGCAAGCCATTTCTTAACTTCCGGCGCACGTTGTTCATAGGCGCGCTTCTGTGGCTTTTGCGGTGTCATGCCCCAGCGTTTCAAATAATCACCCACGGTGCGGACCGCCAAATAGCACCCCGTTTCCATCTGGATTAATTCCTGCACCGCTTGCCGCGTCCACAAGGCATAGGACAGCTTGAGCTGATCCGGTGTCTTATCAATCAGTTTGCGGCGGATAATGTCTTCTTCTGCCTGGGTCAGGCGCTTGATACTGCCTGGTTGACGTCCACCTCGATTAACTTTCAGATTTTTCTTGTCAAGTTTTAACCAGCGCCCAACGGTATCCGCATGAACTCCCACGATGTCGCCAATCTCGGCTCTTGTCATTCCGCGTTTTCGTAGTTGGTGTGCTAAACGGCGTTTCTCTTCAAGAATTTCTCTGGATAATTTTCGTGCATCAATTTTCTTTTCCATGACGGCATTATATCAGATATTGTTCTCCGCCGGGTTAATAGTATTACGCCTGTCAAGATGGATGTAAGTGCCCAGTAGCCAATTGTTGTCAATGATACGGGCATTGGCCCAAATATAATGCGGCCAGGCACGCCAATCCATAATCCACCTAATCCACCAATCAATATGGCGGTAATTCTATCTTTGGTTTGAACAGGTGCATGCCACCACTTGAGAAATGAATTGATCATGTTTTGATCTGTGCTCAATTATTTGTCAACTTTACCAGTTCATAAACCAGATCCATCGCCATCTTCGGTGTCAACCTATCCGCATTCGCCCGTTGCAGTTTTTTAATCGCCAGATGCGGCTGGCTGTTAAAAATCCTATCAAGCTGGTGGTTTGCTCAATTGGCATTTTGTGTCTGTTAACATTCCATTATTTTGCGTCCTGCAATTTCTCTGGCCATAACTGTGCACCATGCAATACGCGCAGGATGCGAACAGTGCCTTCCGATGTGCAATAGGCTGCAATGTATGGCGTACTGGAGATTACCAGTACTCGTGTGCCGGTAATGCGACCGATGCGCCCACTTTCGGGAAATGATATTACCTGTTTACTGATTCGATCATCTACGGCAACAGCCGCAAGAGCATTATCTTGCTCGATGTAATCGAAAATATTATTTCTATCCTCAAGCGCAAGGCGCGTCCATTCCAGTTTCACATATTAGCCATTGTGAAGGGCTGCAGCGCGGCGCTTGGCAAAATGGGTTTCGACCTGATCCTGAGGAATAGCGGGGCTTGGGTCTGATAACGCTTCCTGTACCTTGGAGCGAAACCATGCATCATGTGCAGTTGGGTCTGTTGCAAAACCAAAAGGCAAGGTGCCTTCTTTGGCGACGCGGGTGAGCAAAATACGAACGGCATCCGAGACGGTAAGACCCATATTATCCAGTACCGCCGTAGCGCGCTCTTTCACATCTGCATCAATGCGGGTTTGTATCAGTGCGTTGGCAGCCATTGAGATTCTCCTGTCAGAATACATTTTTAGTGTAATGCAAATGCATTACAAGTCCAGTTTTTTCTGATACAGAGTGGAGCGCAGCTAGACCTTCGCCAGGTTGGACAGTTCATACACCAGATCCAGCGCCTGTTTCGGAGTCAACGCATCCGCATCCACCCGTTGCAGTCTTTCAATCACCGGATGCGGCAGGCTGTTGAATAATTCCATCTGGCCGGTGGTTTGTTCAATGATTTTTTCATGTTTGCCGGAGGTTTGCTGCTCCAGTGTATGCAATTTTTTGCGAGCCTGTTCAATTACCCGCAATGGTACACCGGCGAGGCGGGCTACCTGCAAGCCATAACTCTGGCTGGCGGGGCCGTCTTTTACGGCGTGCATGAAGACGATGCCATCGCCGTGTTCGACCGCGCTCAAATGCACATTGGCGATGCTGCCAAGTTCATCGCTGAGCGAGGTGAGTTCGAAATAATGGGTGGCAAACAGGGTGAAGGCGCGGTTGTGGCGGGCGAGGTGTTCGGCGCAGGCCCAGGCCAGCGACAGGCCATCGAAGGTGCTGGTGCCGCGGCCAATTTCATCCATCAGCACCAGGCTGACTTCCGTGGCATTGTTGAGAATGTTGGCGGCTTCGGTCATTTCCACCATGAAGGTGGAACGGCCGGAGGCGAGGTCATCGGAGGCGCCAATGCGGGTGAAAATGCGATCCACGGGTCCCAGTGTTACCGCTTTGGCGGGTACGAAACTGCCGATGTGTGCCAGTAACACAATGAGCGC
>JAUPMA010000029.1 GCA_030836935.1 Pseudomonadota bacterium
ATGATGGGCAAAAACAAACCCGGCGGAAAATCCATCGGCACATCTTTCATCGAATGCACCGCAATATCGGCTGCGCCATCGAGCAAACCCTGCTCCAGTTCCTTCACAAACAGGCCCTTGCCGCCCACCTTGGCCAGCGGTGCATCCAGAATTTTGTCGCCCTTGGTGGTCATTTTGACGAATTCGATTTTGATACCCGGATGATGAATGCCGAGCTGACGCGCGACTTCTTCGGCCTGCCAGAGAGCGAGTGGACTTTTACGGGTGGCGATGCGGATGAGTTTGGACATGCGGCTGTTCGGTCTGATGAGTTCAGCGCATTTTACATGTAATGAATCAACGCTTCAGCGATAGGTGGCCAGGGTTTTGATTTTCTTGCGTACCTGCGGCAGATGGCGGCGAGAGATTTCAAGCTGTTCGGCGAGGTCTTTGAAGATCACCACGCAATGTCCGACCTGGCTTTTGGCCAGTCCCGCAATGTGCCGGTCAGCGACCAGGGCGTTGCGGTGAATGCGGGTGAACAGGTGGCGGAATTCATCTTCCAGGACTTTCAGCGGCTCTTCCAGCAAGTATTCGTGATTCAGGGTTTTGAGCGTGACGTATTTATGATCAGCCAGAAAATAACGGATATCTTCTACCGGCACCAGTTCCAGTGTGCCGCGGATTTTCACGCAGATATGGCTGCGGGTTGCGGGGTTTTCGCCCTGCATGATTTCCTGCAACTGCGGCCGGGTCAGGCGCTTGGCTGATTGCAGTGCCTGTTCCAGCCGTTCCTGCTTGATCGGTTTCAGCAAATAATCGACAGCGTGGATTTCAAAGGCCTTGAGTGCGTGGTCGCTGTAGGCGGTGGTGAAAATGATGGCTGGCGGTTTGCTCATCTGGTTGAGATGCTGCGCCGCTTCCAGGCCATCCATGCCGGGCATGCGGATGTCGAGCAGGATAATGTCGGGTTTCAGTGCCTGGGCGCGCAGCAGGGCTTCGTTGCCATTGCCGGCTTCGCCGCACACGGCGTATCCGTTGAGATTTTTCAGCAGGCCGACCAGTCGCTGTCTGGCAAGTGGCTCATCATCAACAATCAGTATATTCATGGCTGGTGCGTGACTAAGGGTATTTTGATGGTAACGCTGTAATGCCCGGCGTCCTGGCGGCTTTCAAAAGCGGCATCCGCACCATACATCAGGGCCAAACGCTGGCGGATGTTGTCCTGTGCCATGTGGTTGCTTTTGTGTGCTTTCATGCGTCCTGAAGCATTCGTCGGATTGGTTACGACCAAGCATAGACGATAGATTTCGATCTGTGCAGCAATGCCAATCAACCCGCCTTCCGCCATGGGTTCTACTCCGTGATAAATGGCATTTTCCACCAGCGGTTGCAGGCAAAGTCCGGGTATTTCCATGTCCAGCGGCAGGTCGGCGGCTTGCTGCCAGTCAACTTGCAGACGCTCGCCCAGGCGCAGTTTTTCAATGTCGAGATAGCTGCGGGTGAGGGCGAATTCCTCTTCCAGGCTGTGCTCGGTTTTTTCCCTGAGGCTGGCGCGAAACAACTCTGCCAGATCTTCCACCGCACGTTCGGCCTTGCCGGCATCAATGCTGATCAGGCTGGCGATAGTGTTCATGCTGTTGAACAGAAAATGTGGCCGGATGCGCGCCTTGAGCGCCTGGATTTGCGCATGGCTCTGGGCGCGAATCTGTAATTGCCACTGGTGCTGGATGTAAAAGTAACGCAGCACTACGGCGTAGACCACGGCGCCTGTAGCCAGATTGCGCAGATAAAAAAATTGCAGCCAGTCCGGGGCGGCAAAGGCATAAAACCCGACCATGCGGCCAATAATGATTACCGCATAACTGAGTATCAATGTCGTGAACATGAGCAGGATAAAAGTCAGTACCAGGCCGCGAACCACGGGCAGCGCATTGAGTCGCTGGCGCCAGATGCACAACAGCGCCGCATTGAGCAGTGCCAGCCACTGGGCAAACATAGAAGTCATCGCCAGCTGTTCCCAGAAGGTGTTGCGATCACCGGGAGCCAGTGCCAGCACCACGGCCAGCAATTCCACCAGTATGGCCAGCATGAACACATTGCCAACGGCGCAAAAGTTCGGCAGCAATCCCGGTTGATTGGCGGATTCAGATTTTTCCATGGGCTCAAGTGTAGTCTGCCTTGCCGCTGTTATACTGCCCGAACTTTTTAATATGGGCGTCGCGATGCGACGCGCGTTCTCACCCTCTCCCCTTGGGGGAGAGGGAAAGGTGCGAACCGTTAAATTTTTTTATCCGGAGCCGGTATGAGCAACAATTCTGATTCCAAATCCAAACTCTGGGGTGACCGCATTTTTATTAACATGTGCGTTGCAACGCAACGCGCAAACTCTCCCTCTCCCTTCGCGGGAGAGGGATGGGGTGAGGGGGGAAATCAATGAGCAGTTCTTCTGATAAATCCAAACTCTGGGGTGGCCGTTTCAGCGAAGCCACCGATGCCTTTGTGCAGGCCTTTACCGCCTCGGTGGAATTTGATCAGCGTATGTACCGGCAGGATATAGAAGGCTCGCGCGCCCACGCCAGCATGCTGTGCAAAGTCGGCGTGTTAAGCAGCGAAGATCGCGATGCCATATTGCGCGGGCTGGATCAGGTAAAACAGGAAATCGAATCGGGAAAATTCAACTGGTCAATTGAACGTGAAGATGTACACATGAATATCGAAGCGCGGCTCACCGAAATTATCGGTGATGCCGGCAAGCGCTTGCATACCGGTCGTTCGCGCAATGATCAGGTAGCCACCGACATACGTTTGTATTTGCGTGAACAAATCGGATTTGTGATCAGCGAATTGCGTCGCCTGCAAACCGGTTTGCTGGAGCTCGCCGAAAAAGAAGCCGACACCATCATGCCCGGCTTTACACATTTGCAGGTAGCGCAGCCGGTGACATTTGGTCATCACTTGATGGCCTGGTTTGAAATGCTGCAACGCGATGCCGGTCGCCTGCATGATTGCCGCACGCGGTTGAATGTAATGCCATTAGGGTCTGCCGCACTCGCCGGCACCAGCTATCCGCTGGATCGCCTTTACACCGCACAATTGCTTGGTTTTGATGATGTGTGCCGCAATTCTCTCGATGCAGTGAGTGATCGCGATTTCGCCATTGAATTTTGCGCGGCGGCGGCGCTGATCATGACGCATTTATCACGCTTCTCCGAAGAGCTGGTGCTGTGGTCATCGGCGCAATTCAGTTTCATCAATTTGCCGGATCGTTTTTGCACCGGCTCCTCCATCATGCCGCAGAAAAAAAATCCCGATGTGCCGGAACTGGTGCGCGGCAAAACCGGCCGGGTGAATGGTCATCTGGTAAGTTTGCTCACGCTGATGAAATCGCAACCGCTGGCGTACAACAAGGATAATCAGGAAGACAAGGAACCGCTGTTTGATACGCTCGATACATTGCTTGGTTCATTGCGCGCCTTTGCCGACATGGTGCCGGCAATCCAGGCGAAAAAAGATAATATGTATCGCGCTGCCAAACAGGGTTTTGCGACCGCAACCGATCTTGCCGATTATCTGGTGCGTAAAGGTTTGGCATTCCGCGATGCGCACGAAGTTGTGGGCAAGGCGGTGGCGTTTGGTGTTGCGCAAAACCGTGATCTGGCCGATATGACGCTGGCTGAGCTGAAACAATTTTCCGCCAAAATCGAACAGGATGTATTCAAGGTATTAACCCTCGAAGGTTCGGTCGCCGCCCGCAACCACATTGGCGGCACGGCACCCATGCAGGTAAAACAGGCCATTGCGGCCGCACGCAATCGCCTGACCTGAAATGCAAAAAAATCGGCTACACTCAAAAAACAAAAGCTACAGGAGCACACCATGAAAATTTTGCGTCACCTTGCCCGTCCGGTTTCCGTTCTGGTTTCAACGGCCGTATTGTCACTGAATTTATACATGCCTGCTGCACAGGCGGCCATGGTTACTACAGATCAGGTCATCAATATGGTTGAAGCAACAGCCGCGCGCAATCAGTTGCAGGCCACGCTGCTGCGGGCCGATGTGCAGCAGGCATTGCTTGATCAGGGAGTGAATCCGCAGGACGTGCAGGCGCGTGTGGATGCGCTCAGTGCAGATGAGGCTGCGCAACTTGCGGCGCAACTGGATGAACTGCCTGCCGGTGGCGATGGCCTGGGTTTGATTGTGTTTGTATTTCTGGTTCTCATCGTTACAGATATTGTGTGCCTGACCAATATATTTCCGTTTACCGTGAAACATTGCCGCTAAATAATATTAAAAGCAGGATATTGAAAACAGTTGCAGCAGAAGCCGCCCGCCTGATTGCGGGCGGCTTTTTTATTGCCCAGGTTTTGCTGGCCGGTTGTGCAACATTACAAACGCAAACATTGCTGCAATCAGAAAGCATTTTCCCCCGGCAGGCTGAATTAGCCGATGTGCCGTTTTTTCCGCAAGAGCAATATCAATGCGGCCCGGCAGCGCTGGCCACGATGTTGCAGTCTGCAAACAAAAATGTGACGCCCGAAGAGCTGGTTGCGCAAGTCTATTTGCCAAACCGCGAAGGCAGTTTGCAAATTGAAATGCTGGCCGCTGCGCGCCGGCAGGATGTTGTTCCTTATGTTTTAAATAAAAAACTGGAAGACGTGATTGCAGAAATCAATGCCGGGAATCCGGTGCTGATATTGCAGAATCTTGGTTTGAGCTGGTTACCAAAATGGCATTACGCCGTGGTGGCGGGATTTGATTTTGAAAATGCCGAAATGATTCTGCGTTCCGGTGTCGAGCAACGTCATGTCGTACCGATGAAAGTTTTTGAGCGCACCTGGGCGCGGGCGGATTACTGGGCGGTAGTGATGGTATCCGCCGGCAAATTGCCGGCAACCGCCGATGAGCAGCGCTATGTTGAAACAGTAGCTGTACTGGAGCGCACAAAAAAACATGAAATCAGCAAGATTGCCTACAAAACTGCGCTGATCCGCTGGCCAGACAATCTTGCTGCAATGATGGGTTTGGGCAACAGTTACTACGCCCTCAATGAATTTGCCCATGCCGCTGCAACCTTTCGCTACGCCACCATTGCATATCCCGATGCGGCGGATGCGTTCAACAACCTTGCCGATGCACTGAGTCAGTTGCAGCGTTTTGATGAAGCACTTGTTGCGGCCAAACGTGCGGTGGAATTGGGCGGCAAACGCGAGGTTGTGTATTTGCAGACACTGAAGGAAATTGAGCAGCGTGTGGGCGCAGTGCCTGTCAGAAAATAACTGAAAAAATGTATAACGATTTTACATTTTCGGCAGATATGGCATTAATATCCGGCAAAACTGTTTTGTAAAATGTGACTGATGTAAATTTGTCTATCATTATTTAAGTTAATCCTTTTAACCAACCGTATGTTTTATTACGATAGGGAAGAAAATGTCAAAACTCAATGTAGATCAGAAAACAATCATTGATTTATTATCAGATAAAAAAGCTGATTTTCTTATTCCCGATTACCAACGTCCTTATGCTTGGAATGAAGAACAGTGTCAAACTCTGTGGGATGATATTTTTCTATTTTCTTTCCCTGATAATAATTATGAAGCTTTTGATGATAATGAAGAGTATTTTCTTGGTTCCATTGTTACTTATAAAAACGAAAAAGGAAAATCTGAAGTCATTGATGGCCAACAACGACTTACAACATTAATGCTTATTTTGCGTGCCTTCTATGATAAGTTTGCCAATATGCAGGATAAGAACTCGATACTTACTCGTGATCGTATTGAGAAATGTATATGGAAAACGGATACTTTCGGAACAGCAGATAAAAGTACGCTAAAAATTGATTCGGAGGTCGCTACAGACAACGATAAAGAAGAATTCCTTGAATTACTGTGTACAGGAAAAGTTGGGCAAGCTAGCAAGAGTCAATATGTGCTTAACTATAAATTCTTCCAGAAAAAGATTGATGAATTTTTACAGGGTTATCCAAGTTTTTTTCCATATTTACCCGCTCGTATTTTAAGTAACTGTATCCTTTTACCTATTGAGGCAGAATCACAGGATACGGCACTTCGCATTTTCTCAACACTAAATGATCGCGGCCTTCCCTTATCGGATGCTGATATATTTAAAGCCCAATTCTACAAGTACTATGGCACGCTTTGTAAAAAAGATGAGTTTATTACTGAATGGAAAAAGCTTGAAGAAATATCAAGTGCGGTATTCAAACCAATTACGGGCACTCCAATGGATGAGCTATTTGCTCGTTATATGTATTTTTTGCGTGCTAAAGAAGGGAATAAAAGCTCAACTACAGAAGCTCTTCGTAAATTCTATGAATGCAATAAATATCAGTATCTAAAACGATCTCATACAATTGATGAGCTAAAAGCTCTTGCTTTATTCTGGGAGAGTGTTTCCGATCAAGATAAAGACAGATTTTCTAAGAAAGTTCTCAAGAAACTTTTTGTGTTGAATTATGCACCGAACGGCATGTGGCAGCACATAACATCAGTGTATTTTTTGCAGAATAGAACAGAGGATGGGTTGTTGGAAGATACAATGTTCTGTAAATTCTTGGATAAGGTGACTGCTTTCATTTTTACTTACGCTATTATCTATCCCGGTGTAAATGCATTGCGTACACCTGTATATGATGAAATGGTAAACATCGTAAATGGAAACGAGGCAACATTCTCAAAATACAAATTCAATAATGCGCAGGCTCGCTCATTTTTTGAAAATTATGCGTTTACTAATCAACGGAATGCAACTCGTTCTATGATCACATGGTACGCCTATACCTTTCAAGAGCAGCAGCTTCTTGGTTTGAATGAAATTTTCCATTTGGAACACATTTATTCGAAAAAGCGCCAAGAAATGGAAGGAGGCCTTAAGACTGAAAGCAACCTTGATTTGCTGGGCAATAAAGTACTGCTTGAAAGCAGTATCAACATTAAAGCGTCAGACTACCGATTTGAAGATAAGAAGAAAATTTATAGCGGCGAACAGCGGCGTGGAAATTATAAAGAGCCCAGTAAGATTTCTGAAATAGCCAGACTTATTGATTACAATGAATTTGAAGAAAAACAGATAATTGATCGTAATAAGAAAATCTTGGACAGGTTTTTTGAGTTTCTACAAAAAGAAGATTTAATAGCATAACAAGGCGCTGCACTCGGACGGTAATTCCGCCGTGTTCAACATAGGTACATATCCGAGTTATCGGAATTGATACTGCATCATCCTTGAAGTCTCAAATTGGGAGAGAACAACATACTATGAAAATCATTGGCGCCGGATATTCCCGAACAGGCACCATGTCAATGAAGAGCGCCCTGGCAAAATTGGGCTACCGCTCCTACCACATGGAAGAGGCAGTAATGAACTTCGAGAAAGGCGATCTGGATAAGTGGAACGCCTACATGGAATGCCGCAGTGAGATGGATTGGCAAAAGCTGTTTGCCGACTACGATGCTACAGCTGATCTGCCGTCCGCCTTTTATTATCGCGAACAGATGGCGGCCTTTCCCGATGCCAAGGTCATTCTGACCGTTCGCGACCCGGAAGCGTGGTGGCAAAGCACCGCCAAACTGGTCAACTTGCACAACACGTTAGTCGAGCCGATTAAATTCATACCGAGGTTTGGGGCGTTTCAGAGACTGTTCCGGAACTGCGAGCGAGTCGTGGCTGGCGGTTCCTTTGATCACGATCACGTCGTTGCGCGTTTCAATGCGCACAACGCGGAGGTGAAGGCCACGGTTCCACCGGAACGGCTGCTGGTTTTCGAGGTCAAGGATGGATGGGAGCCGCTATGCAAGTTCCTTGGCGCACCGGTACCGAATGAGCCGTTTCCTCACGAAAACACCGGCATTGCCACGGTTGACAAAATGATGAGGCTACTCGTGCTCACCGATCTCATCAAGCTGGCATGGCCCTGGCTGGCGGGTTTGGCGGTCGTACTGATTCTGCTTCTCAACAGATAGCAAGAGTAGTGCAATAAGTGAAACGCATTGCACCGAATCAAGATTCCATACGGCGCAATGCCCGCTGGTTATTGCGTACGCTTGCTGAAATCGAAAATGAAGTAAGGCAAGGAAGTTTTGCTGTTTGTAGGTGCGCCTTCAGGCGCACAACAAACTTGAAAAGGTGCAGATTTTAGGTGGCGTTTTGTGCGCCTGACAAAATTGCAGGAGCAATTTTGAACAGCGAAGCTGGCCCGCATGGGCGAAGGGCAGGAGGCCCGGCGTAACGCGCACCTACAGAATCATTCACAGAAAATTAGTGTTGCGTAACCTGCCGCATCCCCCCCACCCAATCCGCCATGAATTTATAAATTGAGGCAATAAAATCCTCGTCATGGGTTTTTTTGTTAATGGTGCAATGCACCGTGATCACGTCATTAGTCAGTGTGACTGTCCAGGCCAGTGCATTGGGACAGGTAGGCAGCGAAAACCGCACGCCATTTTTTAATGCTTCACGATTGATTTCGTATTGACCCCACAGACAATAAATAACACCGGATGTTTGATTATCACTGATGACAGTTTCGATGGAGCGGCACAGGCGTGGCAGGTTGTGAATGCTGAGGTGTTGCTGCAACTCTTTACAATCAAATCCCCTGGCGGGTATTTCTTCGTAGAATTCCATGGTTTCAGAGCAACAGCTTTAACTCGGTTTCAACCCGTGTATATTCGGCTTTAAGCTGCGACAGCAATGGCGCCACACCTTCAACAGATTCTGCCCGGCCGATTTTTTCAATTTCCAGTGATATGGCAGCGAGCCGGTTAGCGCCGATGCTGCCGCTGCCGCCCTTGAGCTGGTGCGCACTGTGGTACACGGTTTTTGCATCTTTGGCTGTCAGCCCGCTTTCAATTTTGTTGATGAGCAGTGGTGTGTTATCGAGGTAGGTGGTGATGAATTCGCCCAGAGCGTCGCCCATCAGCTCGCGCATTTCACCAAACACGGTGGAATCAAGTACGGAATTGGTCATGGATCTGTTTTGCCAGGTTGTTGATCAGCCTGCCATGTCTCCTACCAGCATGGCCTCTGGAACGCGACGGCGAATGGCGGCTACCAGTTCCTGGCACAGGCCAGGCTGGAACTTGTGGGAAATCCACAGGCAGTTGATTTTGAGGTTGATGTCGGCAAAGACCACCACATTGCTGTACTGGACAAGTACCAGATGAATTTCCTTTAATGTGCGGTCGATGTATTTTTGCGGCTTTTTTTTCAGCCGGGGAATTACCATCATGAAATCGATGAACGAGGTGCCGTCGATGTCACGGGTGGGCGCCAGTTTCCACAGGGGCTGGGATGGCACAAGACCGTTGCAAAAGCCGAGTTCTGAACCAGACATGGACCCGCCCCCCAAAAAATGCTGTTGACCTGATATTAGCCGAAGAATCCGCAGTTGGCAGAATCCGCAGGCTGGGCGATGCCGGAACCGGCAGTCAGGGTTGTTCTGTTGCGGCCACTTCAATGCGGTAGCTGGCATGACATTGCACGCAACTGTCGAGCTGCACTGCCAGGCGTTGCATGATTTCCTCGCGATCAGCCTGGTTCTGTTCAATGATCAGCGCCAGATTGTCAAAGCCGTTATGCACGCCCAGGCCCAGCTGCTTGAACTCGAGCGGCAGCTTGGCCATGAGTCCGGGATTGATATCGGCCGCCGCCTGCATGCCGCTGGCGCGGGCATAGGTAATGACTTTGGGCATGTCATCCGCGTTGACTGCATGCAGGATGCCTTGCACGCTGCCGAGCATGTTGCGCATTTCTGCCAGTACCAGGTCACGTTCGGCCGGAGCCAGCATGATGGCGCGGCGGCCATCGCTGGAAGGTGCGGTCTGGCCGCGTACAAACAGGGTGACCAGCACCGCAGCCGTAACCAGCCACAGGCCCAGGGAGGCCAGGGCGAGAAGACGATAATTCATTCGATACTCCTGTGAAAATCACCAATTCGGTCGCTGCGTACTTTGCCCAGTATTGCCGGCGTGGCGCTTGATTCGTATCAAACGGCCAGCACCTTGAGCAGCCACTGGCGGATGTCGGCAATTTCTTCCATGCACACACTGTGCGCCATGGGGTAATCGTGCCAGTCAACCTGGCAGTTCTGTTGCTGCAACCACAGACGGCTTTGCACACCGTAGCGGTAATTGACAATGTCGTCGTGCAGGCCATGGGCCATGAACACCGGCGGGCAGTGATGGCTGCCGGATTCATGGCTGGCCATCAGCGGCATATAGGTTGATAGCGCCATGATGCCGGCCAGCGGCTGGTTCTGGCGCAAGCCGGTATAAAGCGCAATGGCGCCGCCCTGGGAAAACCCGGCAAGAATGATGCGCTGAGGCTTAATGCCACGTTCCATTTCGCGGCGGATGAAATCATTAATCTGCCC
>JAUPMA010000292.1 GCA_030836935.1 Pseudomonadota bacterium
CAGACTCATGAGGGCAGCCGCATTAAATCGGTGAATAAAAGAGAAAGGGCAGAAAATCCATTACCCGTTATTGTGGGCAGGCTGCGCATACTGATCCTGTTTTGTTTGATGCGTATGACAGAAAGCTTCAACTTCTCGTTCCGTGCAGATGAAAACTGCGGCTGAATATAAGGGTGGAATGCCGGAGGGTCAAGCCTAATAAATGCATAATCATTGCGGTTTTTGCCCAATGGTTGTGACAGCCGCTGAACGGTAGGATTTGCTGCCAGCAAGCAGCGCGTTCTGCCTGAATTTTGATCAGGCAGGCTCCATTGAGATGCAGGTGAAAAATGCTTCTATACTCAATCTCGTTGCTGGCAACGGCAACATTCTGCGCAACCAATCCGGAGTCGTCATGAAAATCACTATCCTGTTGCTGGAAAGTCCGTACAACCATCAGTCAGCAGACAGCGCTTATCATTTTATTCAGGCAGCAATCAGGAAAGGGCATGAAATAACCGGTGTATTTTTATATAACGATGGTGTGATAAACGCGACCGCACTCATGGATCCGCCCCAGGACGACAGACATATTGCCAGTCGCTGGTCGGAACTGGGTGCCAGGGGTATCGACATCGTGGCGTGCATTGCCGCAGGCAAGCGCCGCGGAATCATTGATAGTGTGCTGGTTCCCAATGTACGCATATCCGGTCTGGGACAACTGGCCAGCATGATCAGAAAATCTGACCGCCTTGTAACTTTCGGCGATTGAGGAATACAACATGGCAAACGATGCATTCAAGCTGATGATTACTGTGCGCAAGGCGCCGCATGGCAGTATTTATGTGCAGGAGGCAATTGAAGTCATGTTTATCATGGCGTCATTTGATATGGACTTGTCGATAGTCTTTCTGGATGACGGGGTGTATGCCCTGAAGCAGGGGCAGAATACAAAAGAACTCGGTATCAAGGGCTTTAGTGCTTCCCTGGCCGCCCTGGCTGACTGGGATGTAAAAAATGTTTACGTGGATGGTGATTCACTCACGCAGCGCAACATAACACCGGAACAACTGGTGTCTGTTGGTGAGGATGAAGAAACCGGCCAGCCACTGCATCCCAGGGTTTTAACAACGGATGAATTGCGGGTGCTGATGCACCAGCAAGATTCCATCCTGTCATCCTGAATGAGGAAATACCCATGCTGCATACCGTTAACAAATCACCATTTGATACGCACGATCTGCATAATTGTGCGCGCTTTGTTGATGCGGGAGATGTTTTGCTGCTGCTCGAAGATGGCGTGTATGCGGCGCAGGCGGGAACGGTTCAGTCACATCTGGTTGCGGACATGATCAGCCGGTGTGCTGTTTATGCTTTGCAGGCGGATCTGGCTGCACGCGGAATCAGTGATCTGATTCCTGGCGTTGCGCTGGCGGATTACGACAAATTTGTGGATCTGGTGGAGCAGCACAAGGTTCAGGCCTGGCTTTGAACGGTGATTCTTCCGGCATGAAAAAAGCCCCGGTCGGGGCTTTTTTATCGGGCAGCAAAGTGACTCAGCCTTTTTGGATATAGAAGTGAAATTCGCCACCATTCCTGCTGGTTTCCAGCAGCTTGTCATTCAGCGCTTCGAGCAGGGTATTGATGTCCTGGGCTGAAGCCGGATCGGTTGCAATAACATGCAGTACCTCACCGGATTTCATGCCTTTGAGTGCTTTTTTGGTTTTCATTACCGGCATCGGGCAACTCTCGTTCCGGGCATCGACTTCGACGGAAAAATTGGGCATGGTTGATCCTCTTTAATGTTGGGCTAATCGAAATGGCTTCAGGGAGCTTCCAGCTTGCGCAGGCTCTCCGGCAAAAGTCTGAAATCAACGAGTGAACTGATCAGGGCTGCCGTAAACGTGGCATCGTCATAAGCCATGCGGTAATAGCCTGTCTTGATGGTGATGGCACTGCCGAAAATGATCGAGCCAAGGGCCAGGAATGAGCCGAGTGCCAGAGTGGATGAGCCGGTGATGCCCTGGCCAATGGTGCAGCCCATAGCCAGTACACCGCCAGTACCCATCAGCAGGCCGCCTGCAAGATGACGGAAAAAATCCTGCCAGGAAGAAAAGCGGGTGATGCGGAAGGTGCGCGAAACCAGGGCATAAATCATGGAACCGGCAATGACACCCAGTAACGCCGCCATGCCGAATGTAATCAGCAGGCTGTTGCCCGGATTCATCAGCCAGCCCAGTGTTTCGCCCATGGGATTGATGAAGGTATAGGACTGCACACCCACACCCAGCGGACGTTCTTCCAGCCACTCAATCGATTCGATAAGTTGCTGGCCGCTGCTGCCACCCGATATGTACCAGCCAAAAACAATCACCACACCGATGATGCCGCCGCCAATAATCAGCGGCGTGTTTTTGCGGAACTGTTTTGAGCGCAAGGCCATGAAAAGGAACAGGCCGCCTGCCAGCAGACCGGTTATCCAGTCCAGCGCCATGGATTGAATGCCCAGCATGCCGCTGGCAATGTCGGCCAGTGACTGGCTTTGTATGTCGGCATTGGCGAGATTGATGGTGGTGGCACTGATCCAGCTATGGAACACTTTTTCGTAAAACGCTGTTTTTGTCATCAGGTAGGCCATGATTCCCGCCACCAGCAGCACGAATAATGAACGCAGGCTGCCACCACCGATATTGATCAGGGTTTTACTGCCGCAGCCACCGGCCAGTGTCATGCCGATGCCAAACATCAGGCCGCCGAGCAGGTAGCGCAACCAGGCAAAACCGGATGTGCGGTATGGGGGCAGGGTCGAATCCAGCGGAATGCTGTACAGCCCCTCCAGCAGCATGACGCCAAAAATGGCTACAGCAATGGAAAAAAACCAGGAGCCAAGCCTGGCGGTATTGCCCATGTTGATCCAGTCCGAGACGGAACCCATGGTGCAGAAATTGGTTTTATGTGCCACAGCACCCATAACAGCTGCACCGGCAAATGAATAGGCAAGCAAGCCTGTAGTGGTTTCAAACAGCATGACGAGTTCCTGGATGTTCAGTAACGAAGAATTTGGTCAGGGTTATGCAAAACAGGTCGCCGGCGCCTGAATCATCAGACTGCAGGCAGTATCGATATGACTTGTCAGCAACAAACTTTGATGAGTGTGAAAAAAGACGTATAGCCAGCTTCATTGTATTGCCTCGTAATGCTGAAACCCGGCAACCACATTGATGTGTCCAATATTAAGGAAAGGATACAACCCGGTCTGTGCCGGTTCATTCAATGACTGAATGGTAACGGCTTTGCCGGCAGGTAATCAATAAAAAAATAAAAGAATTCATGCCGGATTGAATAAATCATGAGATAACGCGATTTGCTGTGACATGAATGCCTGCTTGCCTCCCCGGATGGGGGATGAGTGCGTGTTACAGGGTGTTATTTATACAACGGTTCGAGAGCATGAGTTGCAGATGGTGTTTTCATGATCTTGCCGGTTTGCAGTTTGTGTAAAGTCTGCCACAGATTTCCGCCTTGCCATGATACGGCATGCGCGCTGTAAAGTACCGAATTCAGCTGTTGTATTTCCTTTATCAGCTCTGCGTTGGCTGGTTCGTCAATTTTCGCCATGATGCCACCAAGACTGTTGATGTCTGCGGACAGGTTTTGCTGTGCCCAGTTGATCAATGCCGTTTTGCAGGTGCCCGCATCATTATTCTCGCAGGCCTTTCTGATAGCGGTTCGGCTTGCATCGGGTAATTCCTTTTTCTTTTTGTGAACGGTTTTTGCGGGCCGTATGTTGTGGTGAAAATACCACCAGGCAAGGCCTGTAATGAACCAGCCGGTAGCCAGAAAACCGCTGAGCCAGATGAAAGTAACGGGATGACCGGCGGACAGTTTATCCAGAGCCGGCGATGCGGATAAATCCCGGTTCGAATTTTCAATGTCGGGAATGATCTCGTTTGGCGTGCTGCCGGAAACAGTTGTCGCATGGCCGGGTAGCACCTGTATCGTTTTTTCAGCCAGACGAGCCACTTCTGTAGTGCCGGTTTTGGTGTTCCACCAGGCAATTTCAACGGCAGGCAGGATGAATGTGCCTTCGTGCAATGGAATCAATGCAATTTTTTCGCGACGGCCACCAATGATGCCACTGCTGCTTTTGTCATTGTTCAATACCGGCTGATCAGGATATTGCTTGATGCCATTGATATCATTGCCCATTAAGGATGGCAATTGCGCCGCGGTTAAACCATCGGCAAATAAATTCAATGTGCGTGTTACCGGCTCACCCGCTTTAAATACCGGCGGGTTGGGCGACCATTCTTCAACCAGTTGCACATCGCTGGCGGGCAACCAGTGTTTGCCCCTGAATTGTGCTGGCATGTTTTGCACATTAATTTCAATCTCTCTGGAACGCGCACGCAAAGTTTTGCTGCGGGTATTGAACGGATCGAAATACGAACGCGATTGCACCACGGCTTCCACCTCGGCCAGTAGCGGTTCAATGGTTAATTTTCCTGCCTGTTGCGGATAGAGTGCAAATTTCTGTTCAATAACAAGAAAGTTACGATTACCTTGCGTTGTTTGATATTGCTTCGCATCCCCTAATGTCTCGACAGTGACATCAAATTTGCCGGTGTCTATTTTTGAAATGCCGTATTGACGCAGGTTTACCGCACTTATCAATTTCACATTGAGAATAATCTGTCCCTGCACCCAGGTGGAGACGTGTGACGGTGTTACTTCCAGAAATAATTCCGCCTGCTGATCAGGTGTGGCGGATACGGCACCGACAGACAGGGCCAGTGGCTGGCTGTGGTCCTTGCCAAATGATATGGCGGGAATCAGCAAATTTCCCGCGCGTTTGGGCATGAGGGTGAGGGTGAAAGTAATGGATTTCCTGAAATCACCATTAATGATGCTGACGTTGCTGCCCTGGCTCTGGCCGAGAATGTCAAAATCCTTTTTTAAGGGCGAAAAATCCGGCGCCTTGTCAACATCACCCTCTGCGATAAATAACAATTCAAACGACTCGTCAATTGCAATATTCATGCGACCGGTTTTGGCAGTGATGGTTGCAGCATTTGCTGTTGACCAAAACATAACGAATAGGCACAGCAATATACGCAGGGTGAATGCGCTGCGCTTATCAACCCTGCAAAATTGTGTGGTTACCATGAGTTGCCACCCTGTGAATTTTTTGATTGTTGCTGGTATTGATATTTGAACTTGCGGCGCAATAATCCGCCCGGATCATCCGGAATTTTGCGCAGCCATTGTTCTGTGGCTTGTTGATTCAGGTCTTTTGCAGTAACAGATTCATTCGTCGCGCGCTTGTCTCTCTCTCCCCTTGCGGGAGACGACTGCATGGATGCAGGAGGTAGAGCAACGTCGGGAGCGGTTGCCGAGGGCTGGGGTGAGGGGTGATTTGCGGAATTATCAGATTGTTCACTTTGCTCAGTGTCAGATTCGGTAGTTTTCGATTGCGCCTGTTTTGATTTTTCGTTCTGTCCGGATTGGCCATCATCTGTTTTGTCATTATCAGATTTATTCCGGCCAGACTGTTGCTTTTCATTGTCACCCTTCTGTTGATCACCCGACTGGTTTTTGTCCGAAGAATCACCCTGCTTGCCGGATTGGTCCTGATCCTTTTGTTTTTGCAGTAATTGTTTGTTGTACAGTGCATCCTCATTCCGCGGATTAATTTTCAAGGCTTCGTCATAAGCCTTGATGGCATCATCAATGTTTCCGAGTTTTGCCAGTGCATTGCCGCGATTGTAATGAGCATCCGATGTGTTAATGCCTTGCAAGGTTTGTGCGGCCTGATCAAAATTGCCGGCGCGATAACTGGCGGCGGCACGCCATTCCGGATTTTTGAATAGTTCAGCAGCAGCCTGCGGATCGCTTAGTGAAAACTTTTCAGCCGCGCGTTGATTATCATTTTTCCATAACTCATCCCAGCTCATGGCCTGCGCAGGTTGCGGCATCGG
>JAUPMA010000293.1 GCA_030836935.1 Pseudomonadota bacterium
CCTCACGAAATCAAAGCCATTCTCGACGATTATGTAATTGGCCAGGAACGTGCCAAGAAGGTTCTGTCTGTTGCTGTTTACAATCATTACAAGCGCCTCGAAGTTAAACACAAAAAAGATGAGGTCGAGCTATCCAAGAGCAATATCCTGATGATCGGGCCGACCGGCTCCGGTAAAACGTTGCTGGCGCAAACCCTGGCACGCATGCTCAATGTGCCTTTCACCATTGCCGATGCCACGACACTGACCGAAGCGGGTTATGTTGGTGAAGATGTTGAAAACATTATCCAGAAACTGTTGCAAAAATGTGAATACGATGTTGAGAAGGCACAGACTGGCATCGTGTATATCGACGAAATCGATAAAATCTCACGCAAATCTGACAACCCGTCCATTACGCGCGATGTTTCCGGCGAGGGTGTGCAGCAGGCCCTGCTGAAATTGATTGAAGGCACTATTGCCTCTGTACCACCACAGGGTGGACGCAAGCATCCGCAGCAGGAATTCTTGCAGGTTGATACATCCAATATCCTGTTTATATGCGGCGGTGCATTTGCCGGACTTGAACAGGTTATACGCAATCGTTCCGAAAAGAGCGGTATCGGTTTTGGTGCCGAGGTACGCGGCAAGGATAATAAAAAAACCACCGGAGAACTCTTGATGGATCTTGAGTCGGACGACTTGATTCGTTATGGATTGATACCGGAATTTGTTGGTCGTTTGCCCGTGGTAGCAACGCTGGAAGAGCTGGATGAGACAGCCCTGATTACCATTCTTACCGAGCCGAAAAATGCGCTGACCAAACAATATGAAAAAATGTTTGAGATGGAAGGCTGCGAGCTTGAATTCCGTGAAGATGCATTAAAAGCGGTTGCATTGAAAGCCATGGAAAGAAAAACCGGCGCCCGCGGCTTGCGAACCATTCTGGAAAATACATTGCTTGAAACCATGTACGATCTTCCGTCCATGGACAATGTTTCAAAAGTGGTCATTGATGAAGCCGTGATTGAAGGCAATGCAAAACCCTATATGGTCTACGAGGGCGGCGAATCAAAACGGTCAGCATCATCAAAGGATTAGGAAACCGCGCCATGGGCGCGGTTTTTCTGTCACAAGGTTTCCGGATATTCTCTTGAACTGGTAATAATCGTCCCAATGTTCTGATTGTGATTTTTTACCCGGTGCCTTTGCACCACCACCTCAGAGGTCAGCAGCGTGTCGAATTCAGATAACGAAATCAGAGATGTATTGAGCAAGGGCAGAATTCCGGTGCTGCCATTACGTGATGTGGTGGTATATCCACACATGGTGATTCCATTGTTTGTAGGCCGGGAAAAATCCATTCAGGCACTGGATTCTGCCATGTCAAAAGACAAGCAGATTTTGCTTGTGGCGCAAAAAAGCGCAGAAATAGATGATCCTTCCATTCGCGATATCCATGATGTCGGTACCCTGTCCACCATATTGCAGTTATTGAAATTGCCAGATGGCACTATCAAGGTTCTGGTAGAAGGCAACAGGCGGGCGCAAGTCGCGGCTGTTTATGAAGACGAAGAATATTTCACGGCTGATTATTCCGTGCTTGAAGATACGGGCGTGGATCAGGTGCGTGAACTTGAGGTTCTGGCGCGCTCGATTATGGGGATGTTCGATCAGTATGTAAAACTGAACAAGAAAATACCGCCCGAGATTCTTACTTCTCTTGCTGGCATCGATGATCCGGCCAGATTGTCAGATACTATTGCGGCGCACATGTCGCTTAAACTGGACGAGAAACAGAAGATTCTCAGTATTATCAATGTTCGTGATCGGCTGGAATATCTGCTCAGCATGATTGAGGCTGAAATCGATTTATTGCAAATCGAGAAGCGCATACGTGGTCGCGTCAAACAGCAGATGGAAAAGAGCCAGCGCGAGTATTTCCTCAATGAACAAATGAAGGCGATACAGAAAGAACTGGGTGAAATGGAAGATGCGCCCAATGAAATTGAGGAAATGCAAAAGAAAATTGAAAGTGCCGGCATGAGCAAGGAAGCCAGGAAGAAAGCGACAACCGAACTTAATAAATTAAAGTCCATGTCGCCCATGGCGGCTGAAGCAACCGTAGTGCGCAATTATATTGATGCATTGACAGGCTGCCCGTGGAAAAAACGCAGCAAAACCAGAAATGATCTGGCCGAGGCGGAAAGGGTGCTTGATGAGGATCATTATGGTCTGGAAAAGGTCAAGGAACGTATTCTGGAATATCTCGCTGTGCAGCAGCGTGTAAAAACACTGAAGGGACCGATCCTGTGTCTGGTTGGGCCTCCGGGTGTGGGAAAAACTTCACTGGGTCGATCCATCGCTCGCGCCACAAACAGAAAATTTACACGCATGGCACTGGGTGGTGTGCGTGATGAAGCAGAAATACGCGGTCATCGCCGCACTTACATTGGCTCCATGCCTGGCAAGGTTATACAGAATCTGACAAAGATTGGCACGCGCAATCCATTGTTCCTGCTCGATGAAATCGACAAGATGGCGCAGGATTTTCGTGGCGATCCGGCATCGGCCTTGCTGGAAGTGCTGGATCCGGAACAGAATCACACATTCAGTGATCATTATCTGGAAGTGGATTTTGATTTATCAGAAGTGATGTTCATTGCTACTTCAAACAGTATGAATATTCCGCCTGCATTGCTCGATCGCATGGAAGTTATTCGTATTCCTGGTTACACCGAGGACGAAAAACTGAATATTGCAAAAAAATATTTGCTGCCAAAACAAATGCAGAATAATGGTTTGCAGGAAGGTGAAGTCAGCATTAATGATGCAACCATTCTGGACATTATCCGTTATTACACCCGTGAAGCAGGCGTGCGTAATCTTGAGCGCGAACTGGCTAAAATCTGCCGCAAGATTGTCAAGGATGTATTGTTGAAACCGTCGGACAAAAAAGTGGCAATCAATTCCAGGAATCTGGATAAATATCTTGGCGTTAAACGTTTTCGTTATGGCATGGTTGAAGAACGCGACCAGGTTGGGCAGGTAACGGGTCTTGCCTGGACTGAAGTGGGTGGCGAATTGTTAAGCATCGAAGCCGTCACAATGGAAGGCAAGGGCAAACAGACTTCTACCGGCCAGCTGGGTGAAGTGATGCAGGAATCCATTCAGGCCGCCATGACCGTTGTCAGAAGCCGCGCACAATCGCTGGGATTAAAGCCCGGATTCCATGAGGGCAAGGATATTCACATTCATGTCCCCGAAGGTGCGACACCCAAAGATGGACCAAGTGCCGGTATTGGCATGTGTACTGCCATTGTGTCGGCATTAACGGGTATTCCTGTAAAAGCCAGTGTGGCCATGACGGGTGAAATTACCTTGCGTGGCGAGGTATTACCGATCGGCGGCCTGAAAGAAAAACTGCTGGCTGCACATCGCGGTGGCATCAAGACTGTTATCATTCCCGAGGAAAATGAAAAGGATCTGGCAGAGATTCCGGCTGCTGTTGTCTCAAAGCTGGATATCCGTCCGGTACGCTGGATAGATGATGTTTTGGCTATTGCATTGCAATATGCGCCAAAACCGTTAGAGGCTGAAAACCCGGTAAATGATGCAGCGAAAAAAGAAGCGGAAGATGCGGCGGAAGCTTTAAGGCA
>JAUPMA010000294.1 GCA_030836935.1 Pseudomonadota bacterium
AACTGCAACCTTGGCACAGCAATCAGTTAAGCCGCCTGATCAAAACCCCCAAGCTGCATCTCACCGACACCGGCCTGGCCTGCGCGCTGTTAAACGTGGATGCAACAACACTGTGGGATGACCGCACTTTATTAGGCCAGCTACTGGAAACATTTGTACTTCAGGAACTGCGCCGGCAAGCCAGCTGGCACAATGAACATATCAACTTTTATCATTTCCGTGACAAGGACGGCACTGAAGTAGATATAGTGTTGGAAGCCGGCAAAAAAATCGCCGGCATTGAAGTGAAAGCATCCGCCACGGTAACCAGCGCCGATTTCAAGGGGCTGCGCAAACTTCAGGACGCAACAGGTAAAAATTTTGCCGGCGGCGTGGTGCTCTATGATGGTGAAGTCATGGCCAGCTTCGGCAAGAATTTGCATGCCATACCGGTGCGTGCATTTTGGTGATTGGCTCCGTCAGTTAACACCGCATTACAGACTGCTTGTCATGAAAAGGACAGCTTATTAGCAGCTTGTTGAAAAACACCCAACTCTAACCCGTAAACATGTTGTACAAATTATTTTCGTGTCTCTAATTGAAAAATATTTTATTCATCCAAGAATTTATTCGTATTTCTGATCAAAAAGTGCGTCTATGCACTCACATTTCACCCTATAGCGCCTCAATCGGCACCAGATTGCTGATGCGTAACACATTAAACCCGATATCCGTGAACATCACCCTCGCCGATACCTTCTCCAATCCACGATACATCATGCGGCGCAAACCACCATAGTGTTTTGACCAGCCGAATGTGGTTTCAATCATTTTACGTTTGATCTGGCTGATCTCATAACCTGCATGGCGGGTAGTACGCTCATCCAGTGCCGAACCGCCGGGGCGTTCGGTGTTGCATGCAACATGCGGCGTGATGTTCATGTTACGACATTGGCCCACAAAATCATGTGTATCAAATCCCTTGTCGCCACCCACGGTAATATGGTGTTCGCCGGGAATATTGCCCAGCATGTCCAGCGCCGCTTCACGCTCATGCACGCTCGCCGCTTTTGCGGTGCGCACATCAACAATCAGGTGATTGCGGTTTTCGACCAGATGATGCACACCATAACGTAACCGCGCTTCCATGCCTTTGCCCTTGCGCATCAGTTCCGCATCGGCATCGGTGCTGGATTGGTGAGTAGCATTGCTGCGTCTTTCGTTGTGAAAATTGCGCTCTTTACCGGTGGGTGTATTGTTGTCATCGTCTTTGGGCTTGAAGCTTTTGTGCGAGGCCCAGGCATCAATCAGTGTGCCATCAACACTGAAATGATCGTCGGATAGTAAATGATGACGGCGTGCGATTTTGAGTACGGATTGAAACAACCTGGACATCAAGGCTTCATCCAGCAAGCGCTCACGATTCTTGCTGAAGGTGGCGTGGTGCCAGACGTTATCCTCGATTTCCAAACCGACAAACCAGCGATACAGCATGTTGTAGCGAATTTGTTCCACCAGTTGTCGCTCACTGCGAATGGTGTAAAGTACTTGTAACAGTGATGCACGAATCAACCGCTCCGGTGCTACTGATTCGCGACCCTCGTCGGCATACAGCCGATTGAACTGTGTATCCAGTTCGCGCAACGCTTCATCAATCAGTTTGCGTATGGCACGCAGTGGATGTTTGGCCGGTACAAAGTCTTCAATGGTGCGTGATATAAACAAAGAGGGTTGGCTGATGTCGGCACCGCGCATGGTTTTTTGTTCCGGATTTTGTGTAGTGCAATTTTACCAGTTGTTGTTGCTTAAAGTTAGTTTTTCAACAGGCTGCTAAATGATAAAAGGCTTGGCCGATCTTGCAGATTTGTGCATGCAATCGGAATCAAGGCCCTGGCATGCTGCGCTTGCCAAATTTGCTTTGATCCTGCATCCCTGTCAGTCGGATTGATACACGCTAACCAACATCTATCAATCTCGAAAGGATATTGTCATGAAGAAAAAAATAATTTCGCTTGCCGTTGCCTCAGCCCTGATCACCGCCTGCGGTGGCGGTGGCGGCAGTAGCAGCACAACCACCACTAATGTAACAGGACTGGCCATGCCCGAAACCATGAGCGTGGTTACGGCTGCCGATAGCGGCACTGTCACGCCCAAAACCTCGGCCAAAACAGCCGGCATTACGCTCAACAAAAACGCAACAGATCCTGACACGAATTACAGCACTGATCCGGCGAACACCTATGTGTACGATGCCTCCATGGAATCACTCGATACCGTAAACATGATTTTATGTTTGATGGCACAGACACGCGCTACCGACATGGTGAATGAAGGTGCCTATATCGCACTGGTCAACGAAAACAAATGCGAGCAGGGCGAGAACCAGAGCAGCAGCGGTTCCACCGGCCAGTCAAGCAGCGGTCAGGTAACCGAATACAACAGCTGGGTCGTTGAAGCTACCCGCGCCAGCGATACAGCGGACCAGATTGTCAAGATCTGGATACCGGGTGAAGAGGGCAGCAATAATCCGCAGGATGGCCAGGACATTCTGGTTGAGATAACCACCAGCGAAGCTGTCAGCGACACCAAGCCTTTCGGCGACTTTACCCTGAATTTCAAGGGCGTGGGGGATGCAGGCGATTTCGGCGGCACACCGGGTACTGAAATGGCAGTCATGCGTGGCACACTCAAAACCGTAGCCAACACCCAGAGTCAGCCACAGTTCAGCTTTGTAAATGTCAGCGGTGACGCTTTACCCGGTGTTACAGGCATGGGCTTTGCCCATGAGGAATCAGCCAGCGTGGTACTGGATGATGCCAGCGGATCCGGTGGCGTTGCCGTGACGCATCGTGCTGAAACCTACGACAACATGGGCACTCCGGTATCGGATTCCTCGACCTATGCCATTGCCTTTAATGCCGACCATTTGCTGCGCGGCAAGGATACCAACGGCGATGACACTGCCGATGCGCAAAACTGCAAATCACGCACCAATTTCGATACCCAGGTGTGGCGCTACAACCTCTATCACGCCGCGGATGGCACGTTCAACGGCC
>JAUPMA010000295.1 GCA_030836935.1 Pseudomonadota bacterium
ACAAATCGGTGCGCGGCAGTAATCCCGATGCGGCACTGTACTGGATGTGCCGTATGCTCGATGGCGGTTGTGATCCGTTATACATTGCAAACCGCGCGGGTCGGCATTGCCGATATCTTCGGACGCCATGCGCACCACGCGCCGTGCAATGTATAACGGATCACAACCGCCATCGAGCATACGGCACATCCAGTACAGTGCCGCATCGGGATTACTGCCGCGCACCGATTTGTGCATGGCGGAAATCTGGTCGTAGAAATAATCGCCGCCCTTGTCGAAACGCCGCAGGGTTTGTGCAGTGACATTTTCAATAACATCTGAAGTAATGATTTTCTTGCCATTCACTTCGTCGGCCAGATCAGCGGCTATATCCAGAAAACCCAGCGCACGCCGCGCATCACCATCGGCCATGCGCGCCATGAGGTGTAATAATTCATCACTGATTTCGATTGCGTCATTACCCAGTCCTTTTTCCTTGTCACTCAACGCGCGCTTGAGCAGATCGGCTATATCGGCATCGGCCAGGCGTTTAAGCACATAGGTCTTGCAGCGCGACAGCAGCGCATTATTCAATTCAAACGATGGGTTTTCGGTGGTAGCGCCGATAAAACAAACCGTGCCATCCTCGACATAGGGCAGGAATGCATCCTGCTGCGCCTTGTTAAAGCGATGCACTTCATCCACAAACAGAATAGTTGGCTTATGCTCTGCTGCAGAATATTGATGCGCCTGCTCAATCGCTGCGCGAATATCCTTTACACCGGATAACACCGCCGAAATATTTATAAATTGCGCCTGCGCATAATTGGCAATCAAACGTGCCAGCGTGGTTTTGCCTGTGCCCGGCGGCCCCCAGAACAGCATGGAGTGCAAACGCCCGCTGCGTATGGCTTTGGTAAGTGGCTTGTCGGCACCGAGTATGTGTTGCTGACCAATATAATCATCCAGAGACGCGGGCCGCATGCGGTCGGCGAGTGGATGAAATGTCTGGTCTTTATTTGGCATGCTTTTACGGAAAATGCGAATTCATTCGCACAGAAATTGATGATACCAGATACGTTCGAATAAATTCGAACCTGCACATCATTATTGGCCTACCACATCCACGCCAGCAGGCGGTTTGAATTCAAACACGGCATCGTCAAGTGACGTATTGGTCTGGAGCTGTTCAAATTCAATGGTGGTGGACTGGCCAAAACTGTCGATCAGTCTCATTGATTTGAGATTATTTTTCGACATGCCTACATATATTTCGGTAAATTCACTTTCAGCAGAACGCGGTGTCAGTTTCACCCAATCCTGACCTTGCAAGCTACCTGCATCCGTTACCACAAAATCATCTGCCAGTTTCTTGCGCTGGTCGAGTAATGCCACGGGCGCGCCACTCAGCATATCGCTGTATTGTTTGATGGTTACCTGCGCCAGCTCGGAATCAAATACCCAGATTCTTTTGGCATTGGAAACAATTTTCTGCGGATAGGGCAACACATAATCCCAGATAAATTTACCGGGACGTTTCAGGGTGAATTTTCCTGCCGATTGCTGCAACAGAATACCTTTGTTATCCAGCAGTTTTTGCTGGAAGCGGGCTTCAATGGTTTGAGTGCTGGCGAGAAAAGCATCGAGTGCATCAGTGCCCTGACCCGCATTGGCAATCCATGATTGCAGCAGAACAATTAATAAGCAGAGTATTTTGAATCCTGTTTTCATGAGTGCCGTCTTTGTGCGCCTGAAGGCGCACCTACATATTTTTGAATTATTACAGATTTGGATAGATGAACCACATTCATCACACCATTCATGAAACCGGCTCCACCAACAAAGCCGTTACTTGCTACTTCAATCAATATTCCGGCGGCGGTGGCGCCAGCACTTCACGCTGACCATTATGTTGCACAGCACTGACCACCCCAGCCGCTTCCATTTCCTCAATCATGCGCGCGGCACGGTTGTAGCCGATTTTTAGCCGGCGTTGCACATAGGAAATGGATGCCTTGCCGCTTTCGGTTACAATTTTTACAGCTTCATCATACAGCGCATCGCTTTCTGCATTGGATTCATACGAAGGCGTTTCTCCCGGCAAAACCACACTGTCGCTGCTGTCACGCAAAATGGATTCGATATAACTTGGCCGGCCCTGTTGCTTGAGATGATTCACTACGTTGTGCACTTCGTGATCGGCGACAAAGGCGCCATGCACGCGTTCGGGAATACTGGTACCGCCGGCGAGATACAGCATGTCGCCATGACCGAGTAATTGTTCTGCGCCCATCTGATCGAGAATGGTGCGCGAATCGACTTTGGATGAAACCTGAAACGCAATACGGCTGGGAATATTGGCCTTGATCAGGCCGGTGATGACATCCACTGACGGACGTTGCGTGGCAACAATCAAATGAATACCGGATGCTCGCGCTTTTTGCGCCAGACGTGCAATGAGTTCCTCGATTTTTTTACCCACCACCATGATGAGATCAGCAAACTCATCCACAATCACCACAATATACGGCAAGGGTTTCAGATCAGACGGCATGACATTTTCACCGATGTGATCTTCCGGCTTGAACAGCGGGTCGGAAATCGGTTTGCCGGCATCCATCGCTTCCTGCACTTTCTTGTTGTAACCGGAGATATTGCGCACGCCCAGCGCCGCCATGAGTTTGTAACGGTTTTCCATTTCACCGACACACCAGCGCAGCGCATTCGCCGCTTCGCTCATGTCTGTCACTACCGGTGTTAACAAATGCGGAATGTCATCGTACACATTCAGTTCCAGCATTTTGGGGTCAATCAGAATCAGCCGCACATCCTGCGGTGTGCTCTTGTAGAGCAAACTCATCAGCATGGCATTAATACCAACCGATTTACCGGAACCGGTGGTGCCGGCCACCAGCAAATGCGGCATGCGTGACAGATCGGCCACGAGTGGTTTTCCGGAAATATCCTTGCCCAGTGCAATGGTGAGCGGCGATCTGGTATCATCGTAGGCTTTG
>JAUPMA010000296.1 GCA_030836935.1 Pseudomonadota bacterium
ACGTCATTGGTATTACCGATGACAGCGTCAGGCTGCATACCACTTTGCTGGGTGGTGGTTTTGGTCGCCGGCTGGAGCAGGATTATGTATTGCAGGCTGTTGAAATTGCTCAGCAGACCGGTTTGCCCATCAAGCTGATCTGGAGTCGCAGCGAAGATACCCAGCATGATTTTTATCGTCCGTTTACCAGCCACCGGCTGGAAGCGGATCTTGATGCGCAGGGGAATATTCTGAGCTGGCGCCATCGTGTGGTTGGTCCCAGCCATGGACGCAGTACAGGTGGCGCGCACCTTCCCTACCTGATACCTCATTATCGGCTCGACTACCATGTAAAGAAAATTTCTGTGCCCATTGGTTCCTGGCGTTCGATTGGCAGCTCACATAATGCCTTCGTTACAGAATGCTTTATGGATGAACTGGCGCATACAGCAGGGGTTGATGCCTATCAGTTCCGGCGCAAAATGCTTCAGGATCACCCACGCATCCTTGCTGTACTCGACAAGGCGGTGGAACTGGCCGGCTGGGGCAAAAAACTGGCACCAGGAAATGGTATGGGCATGGCAATGCACGATAAGTTTGGCAGTATCATTTGCATGATTGCTGAAGCTTCAGTGGTCGCCAAAGAACCCAGAATCAAACAGCTGATTTGTGTGGTTGATTGCGGCATGGTGGTCAATCCGGACATTGTGACAGCGCAGATTGAAGGGGGAATTGCATTCGGGTTGACTGCTGCCATCCATAGCCGCATCTCTATCAGTAAGGGCAGGGTGACGCAAAGTAATTTTCATGATTTTCCTCTGCTTGCCCTGCGCGAAATGCCCGAAGTGCAAGTCCATCTTATACCGAGTGACCAGCCACCCGGAGGCATTGGAGAGGTGGGTGTCCCGCCTGTTGCACCGGCTGTCGCCAATGCAATATTTGCCGCAACCGGCAAACGTTTTTATGCCATTCCCATGCTCTTTTCATGATATCCAAGAAACTTCACCCCAATGGGTGAAGATATTGATTTAATTACAACTCCTCAGCAGCTGAATCATGGATTTGTCGGTTGTTTGAACGTAAAATGCAAAGCTGTTGCGCTATATCCAAAAGAGAATACAGCAAGCTTGGCCAAGAGTAATGACAAGGCTTGTACAGTAAAAAATGGAAATGCGGGTGGCACCGCTGGAGGAAAAATGATTAGAGCCGATTTTATCAAACTGGTAACTGTCACACTGGCGATCTATCTGTCTGGTTGCGCATCAGATATTTATATTCCAACCAATTCGCCACTACTTAAAGACCAGGCCGGTTCAGGTGCTATCAATATTTACCATATCGGCGTCGATGATACGGTAAGCATCAATGTCTGGCGCAATCCGGAATTAACCGTCACAGTTCCGGTGCGACCGGACGGAAAAATATCCATGCCATTGATTGGAGACGTGGTAGCTGCCGGTTTTACACCCGAAGAAGTAGCCGCCGATATAAGCAAACAATTGCAGAATTTTATACGTGATCCAAATGTAACCCTGATGGTAACCGGGTTACAAAGTCATGAATATCTGACACGCCTGCGCGTTACCGGGGCTGTCAATACTCCAAGTTCACTTAATTACCGCCAGGGCATGACAGTCCTTGATGCAATTCTTGCGGCTGGCAGCGTTAATGACTTTTCCGCACCCAATAACACCAAGCTCTATCGCAAGATTGATGGCAAAACACGTGTAATCAATATCAAACTGGGTGACATCCTGTACGAGGGTCAGTTAGAAACAAATATTGAATTGCGGCCGGGCGATATTATAACTGTACCGGAACGGTTGTTCTAAATTAGGAAATTGCAGAATGATGCGCTTGCCATTTGAAGAAATATTTCACGCGCTAATGGGAGAGTGTTATGCAAGGCGTAACACCATTTTTGTTATGTTCGTTGCTATCAGCCTGTCACTGCTGGCCGTTGGCAGTATCTGGCCAAAACGCTATACGTCATTTGCAATCATTCATGTAGACAGCACCAACATATTGCAACCATTGATGCGTGGTGCAGCTGAAACCACCCGGGCAGTTGATCATGTAGCCAACGCCAGGGAAATAATTTTTGGTGAGCGCATTATGGATAGGGTGCTACAGGAAGCAGGTTGGCTTAAAACCAATCCATCTGAAGTCGAACAGGAAAAAATCAAACAGGATCTGAAGAAAAATATACAGGTGACTGATATTGGCGACAGCCTCATTAAAATTGAATATCGCGATAGCAAACCCATGCGAGCCTATGTTACCGCGAAGAGTCTTGGAGAGTTATTTATTAATGAGGGCGAACTTTCAAAAATGCAGGAAAGTCAGGCAGCCTATGATTTTATCGAAAAACAGGTAAAGGAATATCTCGCAAAATTAACAAACGTTGAAGAAGAATTACGTGCGTTTCGTTCTGATAATCCGGATGCGCGTCCGGGACTGGATGCGGAAATATCCAACCGTATAGCAACCATGCAAACCAACCTGGAGCAGGCAAGGCTGGAAGTCAGGGAAACAATGATACGCCGGGACTCCATCAAGGAACAATTGTCGGGTGAAGCGGCTATTACAATCAGCCAATCACGTGAAGGACAATATCGAGGTAAAATTGCGGCGTTGCAGGCTCAGCTTGAAACATTGCGTCTTGATTATAATGAAACATATCCGGATATTGTTCGTATCAAG
>JAUPMA010000297.1 GCA_030836935.1 Pseudomonadota bacterium
GTTCTCGCCCATTCGCCCGCAAACAGCTGGCAATCACAACTGGCACAAGCCATTACCGATCCGCTGCAATTACTGCACGCATTAAACCTGGATCCTGCCCTGTTTCTGCCATACCAGCCGGCACATGCCAGTTTTCCGGTAAAAGTGCCACGCTGTTATCTTGCCAAGATCAATCCGGCCGACCCGACCGACCCGTTGCTGCTGCAAGTCATGGCCAGCGCCAGGGAACTGGATTTGACGGAGCGTTTCACGCACGACCCGGTAGGCGACATGGCGGCCGTGCGCACCCCCGGTTTACTGCACAAATACGCGGGGCGCGTACTGCTGATCACCACTGGCGCCTGCGCCATGCACTGCCGCTATTGTTTTCGCCGGCATTTTCCCTACGACCAGCAGCAACCGGCGCGCCAGCACTGGCAAGCCGCACTGGATTACATACGCTCGCAGCCGGATATCAGTGAAGTCATTCTCAGCGGCGGCGATCCACTGAGCCTGTCGGATCAGAAACTGGCTGAATTAATTACTGAACTGGATGCCATCCCGCATCTCAAAAGACTGCGCCTGCACAGCCGCATGCCGGTGGTATTGCCCGACCGCATAACACCGAATCTGATCCGCACACTAACCGGCAGCCGGCTGCAAACCTGCATGGTAATCCACGCCAACCACGCCCGTGAACTGGGTGCAGCCGAGCAGCTCGCCATGGCGCAGCTGAAAGCAGCCGATATCCTGCTGCTCAACCAGTCGGTACTGCTGAAAAACGTAAACAACCAGGCCGGCACTCTGGCCGAACTCAGTGAACGCCTGATCGAATGCGGCGTACTGCCCTATTACCTGCATCTGCTCGATGCGGTAAGCGGTGCCGCCCACTTTGATGTAACGGAAACCGAAGCGCTGGCATTGATGGCGGAGCTGCGCCGCCGTTTGCCCGGATATCTGGTGCCTCGCCTGGTACGGGAAACCGCCGGTGAAAACAGCAAAACACCGGTATTTGGGCTATAAAGCAAACACGCAACGAATCAGGCTTAGAAATGTACGCCATCTGGCTGTTTTTACTAAAATTCTTACGGTTGTTTACAAACCAAGACAGACTTGCACCAGGATATATCCGGTGTTTATGGACCACCCCTTAACATGAAGCTCAACATTCCAGAACAGGTGCCGGCCAACGAAGATGATTTTCCTACGCATCCGCGCAAGGTAAAAAAATGGCTTGAAGGCCTGAAGCAGGCCAACATGGGCGATTACACGCGCCTGGTGTACAACGGATTGCTCAAACTCAATCGCACCGCCATGCCACCCGATCACCGTTTTGAAAACATGGAAATGCTGCGCCAGCCGCTGCGGCATATTTTCAACCAGTTGCACAAGCAATTCGTTAACCGCACCCTGCCGTTGCCGGAAAAAAGCCTGAAAATTGTCAATCTTAACCAGACGCTGCTCAGCGAAATGGCCATGGGTTACAAGATACTGGTGTTTGAAGCCTCCAACGATATAACCAGGGTCGACAGCAAACATGTACTCATTGCCTGTGAACGCGCGCTGCATTATTTGTCTGAAATGCTGCTGCGTTACAGCCAGATTTATACCGAACAACCCAAAGGCAACTGGTGGGACATCCATCATGTTTATGCCTACGCCGAAACAAAACGCCTGCATCAAAAAAGTGTCAAGGACAGCGAACTGAAATCCGGCGCCAGCACGGTTGAAGACCTGTACAAACAGATATTGCTGTTCTCGCTGGCAAAACCCAATTCCATGCGCCAGAGCGATGCCGACCGGGTATACAAATCCATGCCGGGCTGGGTACAACGAACTGCACTGAGCAGCAAGCCGGTTGCCAACAACCTGAACCGCCATTATTGCTGCCGGCTGGATCGTGATTTACCACCCGCCTGCATCACTGCCGAAGAAATGCCCGATGCAGACAGCCTGCGCATCATCAGCACGGCGGCACTGGTAAATTATTTACGCAGCCAGATAGACGAAACCGACATGCTCAGCAATGGCGTGGCATTTGGTGATCAGGTTTCGCAGGAAACCCTGCGCGCACTGGTAACGGCCTGGAGCCTGTGCAGCAAACGCCGGTTTTCACGCGCTGTGCGCGAAGCAGAAATCAAGGTATCTATCGGACTCAACCCGATTTTTGAATCGCTGACCGCAGAAACAGCAACCCCGTCAAAACAGAAAGAAAAAAAACATCCTTCGATGTTTTCACTGGAATCCATACCGGAAAGCGCGCGGGTTAATCGCGATATTTTTTCACAACAGGATCCGAATATTTTCATTACCCATCCCGAACTCAGGGCAGAAAAGGACAAATCAGCTGCCAACTGGGATCTGGTCGGGCGCGGCCGCACTCTCACTGAAGGTTATACCAGCGAACTGCAAAAACAGCAGAATGAAATGGGTGATGTCAACAAGGAAGCTCCCGATCTGCATTGGCAGATAAGCAATGTCAGTGCCGGCGGCTATTGTTTGCGCTGGGCATCCGAAAATCCGTCACGTGCCCTGGTTGGTGAATTGATTGGTGTGCGCGAACGCGAACCGGATTCAACATTCCAGTGGCGTGTCGGCATCATTCGCTGGATGCAATACAGTTACCAGACCGGGCTGGAAATCGGCGTACAGATTTTATCTCCCAAGGTTATTTCCTGCACCGTCCAGCGAATCGAGCGCAAGAACGAACAACCCTTCCGCTGCCTGATGTTGCCCGGCATCAAACCCATTCAGCAACCTTCAACCCTGCTCATGCCCGCGCATGCCTTCAGAAAAGGCAACCCGCTCAAATTGAATGTCTATGAACGGGACATGGATATCAGTCTGGGCACTATTCGTGAACATACCGGCTCATTCACCCAGTTCCAGTTCACACAGAAATCGGAAGAGCCGGCAAAGACGGGCGGCAATACCGGTGGCGGCACACCGGACACGGCCAGCCAGAAAAAAACCAATCCGGATGATTTTGATTCCATCTGGTCATCGTTGTAACAGCATAAAAATAGCGTGCATGTTTTTTGTAATTTCCAACCAGCCGGTCAATGATTTGTGAAAAAAGAAAACAAGATCAGCATTTTTATTATTGATGACTCACTCACAAACGAGGAGCAGGTTATCAAGATAATGCGCAGTGCCGGTTATGCCGCACACACTACCCGCCTGGAAGATGAAGAAGACCTCACCGCTGCGCTGGAAAAAAAAGCACCGGATATTCTGCTCTATGCCATGGGCATGCCCCTGTCACTCGAAGATACCATTGCCTGTTTGCAGCGCGTGCTGAAACACCCGATTCCAGTTATTGCTGTTAACCGGCCCGGTCATGAAGGCGATATCATCAAGATAATGCGCGCAGGCGCGCGTGATCTCGCCTCATTCGAAAAGCCAGCCCACCTTGAACTGGTCATCAAACGCGAAATGGCTGCCAGCATTGAAAGCCGGAAAATGCACCACCTGGAAACATCCATCAAGGAATCAGAACGGCGCTGCCAGGCCCTGCTTGATTCGTCGCGTGATGCCATTGCCTATATTCATGAAGGCATGCACATCTACTCCAACAAATCCTACCTTGATCTGTTCAAGTTTGAAGCATCGGAAGATCTTGAAGGCATGCCGATACTCGACATGGTAGGCATGGATGATCGCGACAAATTCAAAAATTTCCTGCGTGATAACTGCAAGGATGGAACCTGCAACCACGAAAAACTGCACCTGAACCTGAAAAATGCTGACAGTACCGAATTTGAAGGTGAAATGGAATTTTCACCCGCCAGCATTGATGGCGAACCGTGCGTTCAGGTCATCATACGGAATCAGTCAAACAGCAAGGAACTGGAACAGAAACTGGCCATGATGAGCCAGAAAGATACTGTCACTGGCCTGTTCAATCGCCAGCATTTTGTTGATTCACTGGCAACCATTACAAACACTGTCAAGGAAAGCAACCAGACAGCGGCCGTAATGCTGATACATCTGGATAACTTTGCTGACATAAAACAAAGCACCGGCGTAGTCGGCAGTGACAAATACCTCAAGGAGCTGGCTGACAAATTAACCGAAGCAACCATCAAGAATGATTTGCTGGCCCGCTTTGAAGGCGGTGTGTTTTCCATCATCTGCAACAACCAGACAGCGGCCAGCATCCGCAGTTACGCGCAAAAATTACAAAAGACCTGCGCCAACTACATCGGCAACATCAACAATCAGTCACTCAATTCAACCAGCAGCATTGGTATCAGCATCATTGACCAGAATGCACCGGACACCAACGAAATCCTGTTACGCGCAGAACGTGCTGTTACAGAAGCCAAGCAACTCGGCTCCAACAATATAGTGATCTACCAGCCCAAGGCCGGTGAACTCACCCAGAAGGAAATTGACACCCAGGTTACAAAAGACCTGAAAGACGCCATCACCAATAACCGGTTTATTCTGTATTACCAGCCGATTATCAGCCTGCATGGCGATACCGATGAACGCTACGAAGTATTTGTGCGGCTGCTCGGCAAGGACGGAAAAGTCATCATGCCAAATGATTTTCTGCCCGCTGCCAATCGCACCGGCATGTCACTGGCCATTGATCGCTGGATTCTGTTCAATACCATCACCACCTTGACGCAACGGTGGAAAGACGGAAAACGCACCCTGTTTTTCGTCAAGCTCACGGCCAATTCAATCAAAGACAGTAATTTGATGAACTGGCTCAAGGAAACATTAATAAAATTCAATGTACCGAAAAACAGCCTGATCTTCCAGGTCAAGGAAAGTACCGCTGTAACCAGCCTCAAACACACCGCCGAAATTTCCAAATCACTCAAGGAACTGAATTGCAGTTTTACCCTTGATGACTTTGGTACTGGCAGCAATCCGTTTGAATTACTGAAACATGTTCCGGCAGATTATCTGAAACTGGAAAAATCATTCATGGAAAATCTTTCTTCCAGCCCAACCAACCAGGAAGCGCTGAAGAAAATTACCGAACAGGCCATGACATTAAACAAACTCACCATTGCCCAATGCGTGCAGGATGCCACCAGCCTGTCCGTACTCTGGGGCATGGGCATCAATTTCATCCAGGGAAATTTCCTGCAGGAACCCATGCCTGAACTGAATTACGATTTTACAGCGATGATGGGTTAAGGAGACTCTGATCAAGTTTGGACGAGCGGATTTGTGAGACAGAATTTTTCAGCGCAAGGCGTGAAACGCAGGCAATATCCTGGATTCTTGCCAAGTTTCACAACGCAACGATGGAAAATTCTGGCCGCAAAGTCGCCGGGCATAACTTGATCAGAGTCTCCTTAAGGACAGTACAAAGCTTGAAGTTTAAAGTGGCAAGGAAAAGAATTCGCCCCACCACCTTTAAACTTTATGACTTTAAACTTTAAACTGCTGTAAAGCCGCAATTCTTTTCTCCAGCGGCGGATGTGTCATCAATAACGCTGCCAGACCCTGTTTCAGACCACCGTTAATACCAAACGCCGCCAGTTCACCCGGCATGTTGCTTTCCTGTTGATGCGCCTGTTGCAGGCGACGTAATGCGTTAATCATTTTTTCACGGCCGGCGAGTCTTGCGCCACCGGCATCCGCGCGAAATTCGCGCTGCCGGGAAAACCAGTTGGCAATGATGGCAGCCAGGATGCCCAGAATAATTTCGGCCACAAAACTTACAATAAAATAACCAATGCCACGTCCGCGTTCATTCTTGAACACTACACGATCAACCAGCGTGCCGATTATGCGGGAAAAGAAAATAACAAAAGTATTCAGCACGCCTTGCA
>JAUPMA010000298.1 GCA_030836935.1 Pseudomonadota bacterium
GTTGTGCCAGAACCTGCGCGAGGCGTTCCGCCATTATGCGCTTGAGGCTGACAGTGCTGACCAGGCCACCGGAGGATGAAAGGTAATGAATCAGGAAATCCTGCAATCAACTGAAACCCGGGTGCTTTACACCATCGATCACGATGACCGGCTCGTTTACCTCAACGATGTATGGGATCGTTTTGCGCTTGAAAATGCGTCCGGTCATCTGACTGGCGAGCGTATCCGCAACCAGCGGTTGTGGGATTTTATTGCCGATGCGGAAACCCGGCATCTGCATCAGGTGCTGGTGAAACGGATACGGACCCGGCAAGTGCCGGTGCAGCTGCCGTTTCGCTGCGATTCACCTTCGGTGCGGCGCTACATGATGATGGAAATGGTGCCAGCACCCGAAGCGGCCGTTGAATATCGCTGCACGGTGCTGCGAATCGAGCAGCGCGCGCCGGTGCTGTTTATGGAACAGAAAGGATGGCGTGGCGATACGCTGATCCGCATGTGCAGCTGGTGCAAGAAAGTGCATACCGGTGAAGATGTCTGGATGGAAATCGAGGATGCCATCCAGGAGCTCCAGCTGTTTGAACGCAAGCGGCTGCCTGAAATTTCGCACACCATGTGTGATGAATGCCTGCATCAGCTGGATGACATCTGAACCTGGACTATAAGTAATCACCGAATATGCCGATAGGGTAATTACCTTGGCCGAGTCCGTCCCGACAACAAGTAATTCAGCCAATGAAAAAATTGCGCTGCAGAGGCGTGCGCTCGAAAAACTGATCCGTGAACTGTTTACGGCCCGGGACAAAAACTGGCAGGTTGATCTGAAGCCGGAATACGGCTTGCCGAAAACGCTGGTGATGGTGGTTGATAAACTGCTCGCCGGCGTGCGTGAGCAACTCAGGGCCAGGGAGGCACAGATGTCATCGCTTCAGCAGGCCAATATGCGCATGCTGTTTCTCAATGAATCCATGATGCGGCTGAATGTAATCAATGAAAGTGTCGAACGGCCCATAGAAGACAACCGGGCGCATTACTGCGAGGCGCTGAATGACATCATGTCGGCAACCGCTGCCCGGCTGGCGGTTCTTTTTTTTGTCGATGGCCGTGGTTTGATTACCGAACTCTATAACACGGACTTTGACAATTCTGCGGTGCCGGAAACCGGTGATTACATCGATTTTCTGGGTTCGGTCAGCCGTGCCTTCCTGGATAATCAGGACAAACCGCTGATCATTCATTCAGCCAGCGAGCTGATCGGACAAATCCGGTGGCCGTCAGGTCATCCGCAAATCCGGAACATGCTTGCCCTGCCGCTGACTTTCAAAGGCCAGAAACAGGTCAGGGGCGTAATGTATGTTGCCAACAAGCGCCAGAATCTGGAATTTGATGTAAATGATTTAACAATGGCCGAACTGTTTCTGAACGAAATCAGCAACGTGCGCGAACGCAAGAGACTGACCCGGCAGTTGCAGCGCGAGAAGGAAGAACAGGCGCGCCTGCTGGAAGAAATCAGGCGTGCCCAGGAACAGCTGCTGCAATCCGAAAAAATGGCATCGGTCGGACAACTGGCTGCCGGCGTGGCGCACGAGATCAACAATCCTGTCGGCTATATCAATTCCAACATTGGCAGCCTGCAGACATACCTCAGGGATGTGTTTGACGTTATCGAACAATACCAAACATTTGAGCAATTCCTGCCCGAAGAAAAACGGCTGGAAATGGCGAAGATTCGCGATGCAGCCGATCTTGAATTCCTGCGCCAGGATGTTGGTGATCTGGTGAAGGAATCCATCGAGGGGATTGCGCGTGTCAAACAGATTGTCACGGACCTGAAAAATTTCTCGCGTATTGATGAATCCGAATGGGGATATGCCGATCTGCACCAGTGCATCGACAGCACACTCAACATTGTGCAAAACGAAGTCAAGTACAAGGCAGATGTCATAAAGGAATATGGCGATATACCAAAAGTATGGTGCATCGCCTCGCAAATCAATCAGGTCATACTCAATCTGCTGGTGAACGCCGTGCATGCCATAAAAGACCGCGGCACCATTATCATTACGACGCGGCAAACCGAAAACAGTCAGGTGCAGGTCAGTGTTGCTGATACGGGCAAAGGCATACCCGAAAATATCATCAGCCGCATATTTGATCCGTTTTTTACTTCCAAACCTGTCGGTGAAGGTACAGGCCTTGGTTTGTCATTGTCGTACAGCATCATCGAGAAACATCATGGCAGGATTGAAGTGGCCAGCAAAGTCGGCGAGGGTTCAGTTTTTACAATTACGCTGCCGGTAAACCGGCAGACAGAAACCAGAGAAACAGCAACGTGAGATAAGAGGGCACAGGGTAATGGAAAATACAACAACAGCAACAGAAGCAGAAACCAGACCGGTCATCACCATTTTGTGCGTGGATGATGAAAAAAATATTCTTTCATCATTGCGCCGGTTATTGCGTCCTGAAGGTTATGAAGTACAACTGGCCAGCAGCGGTGCCGAAGGTCTGGAAATTCTTGAAAAAATGCCGGTTGACCTGGTGATTTCGGATATGCGCATGCCGGAAATGAATGGCGCGGAATTTCTGGAAAAGGTTTATGCAAAGTGGCCGGATACCGTGCGAATTCTGCTCACCGGTTACTCGGAAATTTCATCCACCATTGATGCCATCAACAAGGGCAATATTTACAAATACATCAGCAAGCCCTGGGAGGAACATGATCTCAGACAGACTATCCGCAATGCGCTGGAAGCCCGCAAGATTGAAAAGGAACGCGATGCCCTGCTGGTATTAACCCGGAAACAGAATGAGGAACTCAGGATATTCA
>JAUPMA010000299.1 GCA_030836935.1 Pseudomonadota bacterium
CCGTCAGGTAATAGGCCGAACCACTGCCCTTGGGTGGCGGCAAAATATCTTTCCAGTTCATGTTACAGATACGGTCAACCGATTCAACCAGAAAGCCCTGTGTATTGCGGATGTATTCCGTGACAATGACAAAACTGTCCTTGATGCTTTTCACCGGCTGGCGATTGATGGCAAGCCCCAGATCCATTACCGGAATGGTGCGGTTGCGCAAGTGGGCAACGCCTACCACCTTGCTGTTGGTCTTCGGCAAATGCGTGAGTGGCGGGCACCGGATTACTTCCTGTACCTTGAAAACTTTAATGCCATAAAGCTGCTTGCCGCCCAGGCGAAACAGTAACAATTCAAGCCGGTTATGCCCGGCCAGCTGGGTTCGCATGTCAACGCTATCAAGTACACCTGCCATCTGTATGCTCCATCAGGCTTTTCCGGCCCGCTCGGGTTGCAAATCTTGTATCTAAACTATAATTGCCACGAACACCGGCAAAATGTGTGGACGAGTATTTCTGCTATCTGATACTAGCTCATAACAATTTATTCGCCACAGACCAATAATACAGCGCAATTTTCAAGGTTACCCATGCCAAACCCACTTCTCCTGACCCGGCTCGCATTGCCTTTGCTCAAGGCGGCCATTGAGGCAGATTACCGTACCCTGAGCCGGCTTTCCGATGCACACTCAACCACGGCGGAAACCGTTGCTGAAATCACACGGACCATTCAGCAAAACAACCACAAGCTTTCCGATGTGGCCAAAACCGGCATTACCACACTGCAACTCACCTACGAGATACTCGTCAAGAGCATGGCGTTGCAATCCCAGGCTACAAACATTAGTGATGCCATTGCCAGCGTTGCCGCCGCTACCGAGGAAATGGCGGCCTCTGCCACCGAAATTTCACAATCTGCCCAGTCCACAGCCCGGCGCGCGAATGAAAGTCACGAAAAAACCGAGTCCGGCAACGTGGCTATTTCTTCCATGATGGGTGACATGGATTTGCTGGAAACCGCCATGAAAACCATGTTTGACGGCGTGCAGAAATTTGCCGGCTTCACCGAGGAAATCAACCATTTGACATCCATCGTGCGGGATATCGCCAACCAGACCAACCTGCTGGCGCTGAATGCCGCCATTGAAGCCGCTCGCGCCGGCGAGGCCGGACGAGGCTTTGCCGTGGTGGCGGATGAAGTAAAAAAACTCGCTGGTAAAACCGAAAAGGCCACGATTGAAATCGAAAACGTCACCAGCACCATGAATAACCTGATGGAAGAAGTCAGGCATTCTGTGGGCTCCAGCCGGGAACGTCTTTCCAAAAGCCTCGACAGCCTGGAAACCGTTGCCATAGCGCTCGGGGATGTCACATCGGTTGTCAACGATGTCAGCGCCCAGGTAAAAACCATTTCAGCCTCGGCCAATGAACAGCAAAGCGTTTCCCAGGAAATGGCTGGCAAGCTTAATGAAATTACCCTGGCGGTACAGGAAGAAAACATCAAAATCACCCAGATCGCCACCAATACCCGGGATCTGAACACGACTATCCGTTCCCAGTTCGACCAGCTGGCTTCCTTCAACCAGGATGAGGTCATGCTGCAAACGGTCAAGGCCGATCATGTGAATTTCAAGATCCGCCTGGCCAATATGGCGCTGGGTAACGGCTTGATTGCCGAGAATGAACTTCATGATCACCATCAATGCCGTCTGGGCAAGTGGTATTACTCGCATGGCAAGAGCCACTTCGGGGCCGACGCCGATTTTCGCAGCATGGAAGCACCGCATGCCCGCGTGCATGAAATTGGCAAAGAAATTGCTCGATTATCCGCAAGCGGTCAGATGGAAATGGCCTGCCAGAAAATTGAAGAGCTCGAAACCCACAGCCTCCAGTTATTTTCACTGATCGACAACCTGATACAAAAAGTGAAGGCCACATGAAAATACTATCCGCCATCCTGACACTGATTGCCGCCAGCGTTGCCGGCACCGGTGTCAGCCTGGCGGAAGAGGGTTTTCAGTCGCCGCAATCCATACAGGACGCCGCCCGGCAATTTCTGCTCGCCAATCCGGAAACCCGGCACTACAGCGAAACCAGCATCGAGATCGGCCACCTCGACTCGCGACTGCAACTGCAGCAATGCGACCAGCCACTGCAAACCAGTCTTGCTCCCGGAAGCCGGTTTGCCGGCAAAACCACCGTAGCTGTGCGCTGTGCATCTCCCAAACCCTGGGCATTGTATGTATCGGCTAATGTCTCCACATTGGCCAGTGTCTATCAAACCGCTGTGCCACTGCCGCGTGACCACATAATTACCGAACAGGATCTGACCGCCGTAAAAACCGATCTTGGCAAACTGAACCGCGGTTATTACAGCAAGCTGGATGACTTGCTCGGCAAGCAGACCCGTCGCAGCCTGCCGCCGGGCCAGATACTCCATCCCGCACACATCAAGGTACCCAACTGGGTAAAGCGTGGCGAACAGGTTGCGCTGGTGGCCGGCAACCCGCAATTTTCCATACGTACACAAGGCGAAGCATTGAATGATGGCGCCGTCGGCGATCAGGTTCGCGTCAAAAACCTGTCGTCCAATCGCATTGTGGAAGGTACGGTAACTGCCCAGGGCACAGTAACCGTGATGAACTGACAATGAACAAGAAAATTTCTAAAGTAATGATAACGACGGCCGATAACATGCCTGAGAGAATAGAAACCGGGGAAGCCCTATGAGCCCTATCGACCACATTAACCGTTCCGTAACGGATGCCTTGACCAGCCAGGCCAAGGCCCGCAGCAAAACAGATGCCGACAAGACGGCCGGCAACACAGTCTCATCGCCCCAGCCCGCCGAAGACCGGGTAAGCCTCTCCACAGAATCGCGGCAAGTACGCGAATTACAGCAGCAACTGGAGCAGGTACCGGAAATTGATGCGGACAAGGTGCAGGCCATCAAGCAGGCCATAGCCCGTGGCGATTACCCGCTCGACACGAAAAAAATTGCGGCCAACCTGATGAATCTGGAAAAAATACTGGGCAGCCCCTGATAAGCAAAGCCGGTGAGCAAAACCAACATGACTGACGACACTCTGTTACGCGAACTGGAACAAACCTGCCAGCAACTCATGGCCGGTTTACAGCAGGAATTTGCAGCACTCGGCAAACACGAGTACCAGACTTTGCCGGCCATATCGCAAACCAAGCAACAGCTGGTAGAAAAACTGGATTCGCTGGACGCGCAGGTTCGCAGCCGAAAAAACATGCAACAGCACCCGCGCTGGCCAGGCCTGAGCAACCTGTTGCAACAATGCCAGCAGCAGAACATCCGCAACGGCAAATTACTTGCCCGCAGTTACCAGCTCAGCA
>JAUPMA010000300.1 GCA_030836935.1 Pseudomonadota bacterium
CCTGAAGGAACACGCAAGGAGGAATCTTTAACATCCGAGGCTTTTTCACCGAAAATTGCGCGCAGCAATTTTTCTTCCGGCGTCAGCTGGGTTTCGCCCTTCGGCGTTACCTTGCCAACCAGAATGTCATTGGGTTTGACTTCGGCACCGATGTACACGATACCGGATTCATCCAGCTTGCCGAGCAGACCTTCGCTGACATTCGGTATATCCGCCGTAATTTCTTCCGAACCCAGTTTGGTATCGCGCGCAACGCAACTCAGTTCTTCAATATGAATTGTGGTGTAACGGTCTTCTTCCACCACACGTTCTGAAATCAGAATCGAGTCTTCGAAGTTGTAACCATTCCACGGCATGAAGGCCACCAGCATGTTTTGACCCAATGCCAGTTCACCCATATCCGTACTCGGGCCATCAGCCAGCACATCGCCTCGCGCAATAATGTCACCAGGTATAACCAGCGGACGCTGGTTAATGCAGGTGTTCTGGTTGGAACGGGTGTACTTGGTGAGGTTGTAAATATCCACGCCGGTCTTGCCGGCGCTGGCTTCTGCATCATGCGCACGCACCACAATACGTGCCGAGTCAACCGAGTCAACCACACCGCCACGTTTGGCAATGACCGATGCACCGGAGTCCACCGCCACAATACGTTCCATGCCAGTACCCACTAGCGGCTTGTCGGAACGCAAGGTCGGCACCGCCTGACGCTGCATGTTAGAACCCATCAGCGCGCGGTTGGCATCATCGTGTTCCAGGAACGGAATAATGGATGCCGCCACGGATACGATCTGGCGGGGTGACACGTCCATATAATCAACGCGATCCGGTGTGGACAGCGTGAATTCATTCTTGTGACGTACCGCCACCATGTCGTCAGTCAACTTGCCGTTTTTATCCAGCGTAATGTTGGCCTGTGCAATCACATAATTGCTTTCTTCGATAGCTGACAAATAGTCCACTTGTTGTGTCGCCTTACCTGCCACCACCTTGCGATATGGTGTCTCCAGGAATCCGTAACTATTGGTACGGGCGTAAACAGCCAGCGAGTTAATCAAACCAATATTCGGACCTTCAGGTGTTTCAATCGGGCAAACACGACCATAATGAGTGGTGTGAACGTCACGCACTTCAAAACCTGCGCGCTCACGTGTCAAGCCACCAGGACCGAGTGCCGATACACGGCGCTTGTGGGTGACTTCTGATAATGGATTGTTCTGATCCATGAACTGTGACAACTGGCTGGAACCAAAAAATTCTTTTACTGCCGCCGACACCGGTTTGGCATTGATCAATTCCTGTGGCATCAAACCTTCGGATTCCGCCATCGACAAACGTTCTTTGACCGCACGTTCGACACGCACCAGACCAACACGGAAAACGTTTTCGGTCATTTCACCGACACAACGGATACGACGGTTACCCAGATGATCGATATCATCGATAATGTCGAAACCATTACGGATATTGATAAGCGCCTTCATGACATCAATGATGTCCTGATTTGACAACACCCCCGCGCCAACAACTTCTTCACGCCCCAAACGGCGATTGAATTTCATACGGCCGACCGTAGACAAGTCGTAACGCTCGGCGGTGAAAAACAGGTTTTTGAACAGATTCTCCGCAGCATCCTTGGTTGGCGGTTCACCCGGACGCATCATGCGATAGATTTCAACCTGTGCCTCGAGCTGACTGGAAGTCGGATCAATTGCCAATGTATGCGACATATAGGGACCCGCATTCAAATCATTGGTATACAGAATATTGAATGCCGAAACACCCGCTTCCTCGAACTTGCGCAACAAATCGGTGGTGATCGTTGTATTGGCATGAGCAACAATTTCACCAGTGGATTTATCCACGATGTCATGCGCCAGGATTTTTTCTTCCATAAAATCAAACGGTGCAACCAGTTTGCTGACACCGGCTTCTTCCAGCGACTTGATATGCCGCACGGTGATACGACGACCTGCCTCAACTATAACCTTCTTGCCGGCCTTGATATCAAATGTGGTTGTTTCTCCACGCAGGCGTTCCGGCACCAGTGGCATTTCAATGCCATCTTTGGTCAGTTTGCATTCAATCTTCTCGAAAAACATATCGAGAATCTGTTCCGGGCCATAGCCCAGTGCGCGCAACAGAATGGTCGCCGGCAATTTGCGGCGGCGATCGATACGCACGAAAACGCAATCCTTGGGATCAAATTCAAAATCCAGCCATGAACCACGATAAGGAATAATGCGTGCGGAATACAGCAACTTTCCGGAGCTGTGAGTCTTGCCCTTGTCATGATCAAAAAATACACCGGGTGAACGATGCAACTGCGACACAATCACGCGCTCGGTACCATTAATGACGAAAGTACCATTCTCCGTCATCAGCGGCAGCTCGCCCATGTACACTTCCTGCTCCTTGATATCCTTGACTACCTTGCTGTTAGCCGGAGCTTCCTTGTCATAAATCACCAGGCGCATGGACACGCGCAGAGGTGCCGCATAGGTCATGCCGCGCAGCTGGCATTCCTTTACGTCAAATGTTGGTATACCCAGCTTGTAATTCACATATTCCAGATGCACATGTCCGGAATAGCTGACAATAGGAAACACGGACTGAAATGCACCATGCAAACCGGTCGCTTCACGTTTCTTTTCCGGCTTGTCAGCCTGAAGAAAAGTCTTGTAAGAATCCAGCTGCATCGATAACAGATAAGGCACGTCGAGAATCGGGGGGCGCTTACCGAAATCCTTACGAATACGTTTCTTCTCGGTAAAGGTGTAGTCCATCGGTAGTCCTCGCAATGTCAGAATATAAAACGGTTATCAGTCTGCTGAATTCAGGGATTCGGCTAACTGTATTTACCCGGATACAAAAAAACACTTGGCAAAATGTTCTTTGGTAAACAGGCATCAAACGGAAACAGGAAAAGGCCGGTGACGCACGTCACCAGCCTGTCCCCGGCAATGTAAAAATTGCCTTGCCAATTTGCGATCTTATTTGATATCGACTTTGGCGCCAGCTTCTTCCAGCTGTTTCTTGAAGTCATCGGCTTCTTTCTTGCCAACGCCTTCTTTCACAGTTGAAGGCACACCCTCAACCAGATCCTTCGCTTCTTTCAGACCCAGACCAGTAATCGCACGTACAGCCTTGATCACGTTCACCTTGTTTTCACCAAAGCTGGTCATAACAACAGTAAACTCGGTCTTTTCTTCAACAGCTGCGGCAGCACCTGCTGCAGGGGCAGCTGCAGCAACAGCTGCGGTCACACCAAATTTTTCTTCCATTGCGGAAATCAGATCCACAACTTCCATCACAGTCATGCCGGCAACGGTTTCCAGGATGTCTTCTTTAGATACAGCCATGGTATTTCTCCAAAAAATAAAACAGTTAAAAGTAAAGTAAAAAGTAAATGCCAGATTATGCGGTTGCCTGTTTCTGGTCACGAACAGCCGCAATGGTACGGGCCAGTTTTGCAACCGGCGCTTTCATTACAGCCATCAACATGCTCAATGCCTGATCGCGGGTTGGCATGGTGGCAAGTTTGTCGAGTTCCTGCGGTGACAAAACCTTGCCGCCGAATGAACCAACCTTAACCACCATCTTGTCATGACCCTTGGCAAAATCTTTAATCAGGCGCGCAGCAGAACTTGGATCTTCCTTCGAGAAGGCCAGCACCAGTGGACCCACCATGCCGTCTTTCATACATTCGAATTCAGTTCCATCCACCGCACGTCTTGCCAGGGTGTTTTTTACTACCCGCAAATAAACGCCACTGTTGCGTGCCTTGGAACGCAACTCGGTCATTTCACTTACAGACAGACCACGATATTCAGCTGCAACAGCTGAAAAGGCCTTGCTGGCTACCGCATGAACCTCAGCAACAATACTTTTCTTGTCTTCGAGATTAAGTGGCACGCGTGTTACTCCTAAATTGGGTTGGATAGGCAATGCATATCCAGCCAGTTTCTTACAGCCAACCTGCCGAAGCCTGTTGGCCACCTGCGGCGTGTCCGCCGAAACGGATGCACCATCTGCGTGAGATGATCGTCATGCTCAAACCAGCCGCATCAGATCAATTAAGTTTTCACTCTCACGGTCTTTGACAACACCGAAAAAACCGGCTAGTCAAATTCTTTAACATGAAGTCGCAAAACGACTCCAACCCCCCCCATTCCGCCCGCCGGTACAAGCCGGCGGCAGGTGAAGGGCAACGGGCGGCATTACCAAA
>JAUPMA010000301.1 GCA_030836935.1 Pseudomonadota bacterium
CGACACATTATTTCTTCAGTGCATCCAGAATTTTTTGATGCACACCGCCAAACGCACCATTGCTCATGACCAGCACATGATCACCCGGTCGCGCTTCTTTCACCAGTATTGCAACAATATCGTCAATATTGCGCAACAAGCCGGCTTTGTCACCAATCTGATCCACAACCGACTGCATATCCCAATCAATACCTTCGGGCTGATACATCAATACCTTGTCAGCCTGCGCCAGTGACGGTGCCAGCTGCTGTTTGTGCGCGCCCATGCGCATGGTATTGGAACGCGGTTCCAGCACGGCCCAGATGCGTGCCGATCCGGCCACCGCACGCAAACCGGAAAGTGTTTCGATAATCGCCGTGGGATGATGCGCAAAATCATCATACACACGAATGCCATTCAGCTCACCGCGCAACTCCATGCGGCGTTTCACACCCTTGAAATGTTTCAGCGCTTCAATGGATTGTGCCACCGGCACACCGGCATGCCGTGCAGCAGCAATCGCCGCCAGCGCATTAAGACGATTATGACGTCCCAGCAAATTATTGTGTGCCGAGCCACATGATTCGCCGTTTAACGTAACCGTAAATTCCTTGCCATCGGTTGAGACATTCTCGCTGCGCCAGTTTGATGCATTGCTGATTATTTTATTTTCTGAAAAAAATTCCGTCGGCGTCCAGCAACCCTTGCGCAACACATCGGCCAGATTTTCATCTTCGCCATTGACCACCAGCAAACCCTCGCCGGGAACGATGCGCACAAAATGATGAAACTGTTTTTTAATCGCCTCAAGATTCTCAAAAATATCGGCATGATCAAATTCGAGATTATTCAGTATCGCCGTGCGCGGATGATAGTGAACAAACTTGGAACGCTTGTCGAAGAATGCCGTGTCGTATTCATCAGCTTCCACCACAAAAAACGGACTGTCACCCAGCCGTGCCGAGACACCGAAATTGGCCGGCACACCACCAATCAGAAATCCCGGTTTCAATCCAGCATATTCCAGTATCCACGCCAGCATGCTGCTGGTAGTGGTTTTACCGTGTGTACCCGCCACCGCCAGCACCCAGCGATCACGCAATACATTTTCTGCCAGCCATTGCGGGCCGGATGTATAGGGCAACCGGGAATTCAGCATGTATTCAACAGCCGGATTGCCGCGCGTCATCACATTTCCCACAACAACCTGATCGGGCGCCGGTTGCAAATGCGTCGCATCATATCCCTGCATCAGGGCAATACCCTGTTGCTCAAGTTGCGTACTCATCGGTGGATACACAGCGGCATCGGAGCCCGTTACCTTGTGGCCGGCCTGCCGCGCCAGCACCGCCACGCCACCCATGAATGTTCCGCAAATACCCAATATATGAATGTGCATTCAGACCCCTGCATCCGGAAATAATAATTGCCGCACGCTCACTGTAATCACGGCATAAGTCAGCGTCAGCACAAATGCCGATAACATGCGCACGTTAAATGATTCACGAAAAATATGCGCATACACGGCAAGATTCCAGCCGACAAAAAACAGCAGCCATATCGACAGGCCCGATGCCGTGGTTTCCGGCTGGTTATCGATATAGGCAAGCAATGGCCATGCAATCAACTGGAATATCGTGCCGACACCCGCCAGAGCGGTTGCCATCTGAATGAATCGCGACAATTTGTTGAATGCTTGCAGACACAGCCACGCATATAGCAGCAACACAGCCAGATCAACCAGCATCACCAGCAATGCCTGGTCAAATGGCGTAGTGTCCAGCATCGACAACACGCCACTGATTAAATACGCCAGCAGGGAAACATGCAGCAATTGATGCGACCATGGCAAATCCTGCGGCCCCTTGCTCATCAGGCAAATGTAAAAAAATTGTTTCAGCCGTAATGACATGCAAAAGGATTTGTTTTCAACAGTGGCGCGATGATATAACCTTTTGCCACATCTGGACAGGCAACGCGAACAATCACCATGCAAATCACTCTTACTCGCCCTGACGACTGGCATCTGCACCTGCGGGACGGTCTTGCGTTGCAGCACACGGTTCCATTCACCGCAAAGCAATTTGGCCGCGCCATTGTCATGCCCAATCTGGCACCGCCCGTCACCACCACCGAACAGGCATTGGCGTACCGGCAGCGCATCATGGCCGCGATTCCAGCTGACACGGCATTTCAGCCGCTGATGACACTGTATCTCACCAATAACACAACAACTGATGAAATTCGCCACGCCAGGAAATCGGGTCTGGTTCACGGCGTAAAACTTTATCCCGCCGGTGCCACCACCAACTCAGACGCTGGTGTCACAGATATCTGCCATTGCCATGCCGCGCTGGAAACCATGCAGGAATGCGGCATGCCGCTACTGGTACATGGCGAAGTAGTGGATGCCGGCATTGATGTATTTGACCGCGAAAAATATTTCATTGAACGCACACTGATCCCGACAGCACACAAATTTCCGGATCTTAAAATTGTGTTCGAACACATCACCACAAAAGAAGCGGCTGATTTTGTCCTGGCGTGTGGCGAAAATGTTGCCGCCACAATCACACCGCAACATTTATTGTATAACCGCAATGCTTTGTTCAAGGGCGGCATACGTCCGCATTATTACTGCCTGCCCGTGTTGAAACGCGAAGGTCATCGCAAGGCACTGGTCGCAGCCGTCATGTCCGGCAACAAAAAATTCTTTCTCGGCACCGACAGCGCGCCACACGCCCAGCACAAGAAGGAATCTGCCTGCGGTTGTGCCGGAATTTTCTCGGCGCCTCTGGCCATTGAACTGTACACCAGGATTTTTGAAGAAAATAATGCACTCGACAAACTGGAAGCTTTCACCAGTTTTCATGGCGCCGATTTTTACGGCTTGCCGCGCAACAGTGAGAAAATTACGCTGGTGAAAAAATCCTGGACAGTGCCAAAAGATTTTCCGCTGGGAGATGACCGGATCATTCCATTACACGCCGGTGAAGAAGAAAGCTGGATGATAATAAAGTAAAAAGTTTAAAGGTAAAAAGGTTAAAGGCTTTTCCTTGCTACTTTAAACTTTAACCTTGCCACTCAAATATCAATACACCGGCGTTACTATATAACCCTGCTGTTCCAGCAAATGCAGCACGCCATTTTCACCGGGCAAATGCAGGGCGCCGATTGCAATAAACAAATCCCCCTGATGCAACAGGTCTTGCAGTTTCAAAACCATGTGCCGGTTGCGCTCATCCAGCAGTGCATGCATGAAACGGTCATCAATCTCGGAATCGCTGTGCATTTGCTGCTGCTGCATGGAAACCAGGCCAGCCAGATTACGCTGCACATACAGGTCAATCATTTGCTTCATGTTCAGTTCCATCTGCGAATAGCGTGAAACCGATTTATTCAGCAGCCATATCTGTTCTTCAATCGTTGGCGTTTCCAGCGCCGCCAGTTGTTGTTGCGGCGTTTCCAGCCCATGCAAGTCAATGCCGCGCAGCCTGGCGCGACGATACAGCATGACATCCAGCACCTTGTCACTGGCTATATCCTGCACCGGCATATTCACCAGCAGCAACACAGCCCAGGGACGCATGTTGCTGTACAGGTTTTCCGGCAAGCCCAGGCTGTTGTTCATCAATCGTGTCAGCCGCAAATAATCCTCGGCCTGCATCAGGCTCCTGAGCGTGCGTCCGTCCTGAAAATAACTGCCGCGCGCAATGATTTCCAGCGCACGGGAACCGGGCAGCATTTCCATTACAAACTGATCAGCGCTGGCAAATGCCTGTTCTACCGGTGGCGGCAGCCGGGTAACCCGTTCATCACTGACATGCATGGTTCCGTAAAGATAACTGGCTGTTACGCCCGGCTTTTCAATTTTCCACAGCAAACCCTGGCCGTGTAGAATAGCGCCCGCCGCCAGGGCGGATTGCGACCAGGCCGTCACCTGGATTGCCGATAACCATAGCAGCAGAATCAGATAATTCTTTTTCATCATGGCATCCTATCTTACTTAACCCACCACAGGCCGCACCATCCAGATGAGTAACAGCAACGACAAGACACCGCCCATGTCACGCCGCTTTCGCGGCTATGTGCCGGTGGTTATAGATGTGGAAACCGGCGGTTTCAATGCCAAAAAAGATGCGTTGCTTGAAGTCGCCGCCGTCACGCTCAAAATGGACGATAACGGCCTGCTTGAAATTGATGAACAGATCACCAGGCACCTGACACCCTTTGAAGGCGCCAACATGGATCCCAAGTCCATGGAAGTCAACGGCATTGATCCCTGGCATCCTTTCCGTTTTGCCGTATCGGAACATGACGGACTAAGCGAGGTATTTCGCCTGATTCGCGCTTCCATGAAAAAAAATGCCTGCAAGCGCGCCATCATGGTCGGCCATAATACGGCCATGGATCTTACCTTCATCAATGCGGCAGCCGAACGCTGCAAACTCAGCCGCAATCCGTTTCATCCGTTTTCCACCTTCGACACCGTATCGCTGGCCGGTCTGGCTTATGGCCAGACGGTACTGGCGCGCGCCGTGCAGGCCGCCGGTATCGAGTGGGACAAAAACAGCGCGCACAGCGGTGCCTACGATGCGCTGAAAACTGCCGAACTGTTTTGCAACATTGTCAACCGCTGGCGCAAAACCAACGGCATGGTATGGACAACCGGCAGCGAAGAATAATTATGGCTGCCTGCGGCATTCCGTTGCTTTTTGGATGCAGGTAGGATACATACACGGCCAGCCATACAGGCAAATGATGCCCGAAACACTCAAATCACATGAGTTCCGCAACAGAAATAAGAGACCGCTACAGCAAAATGAAAAAGGACCGCCCGGGAAGATCCATTACCTCCAGCAAGGATGTTGAAATCATCATCGTTGACGATATGCAATTCAGCCGCGTGGTGGTGCAGGCCGCTTTGAAAAAAGCCGGCTTCATCAATATCCGCGTGGCTTCCAGTGCCGTGCAGGCGCTGAACATGATGGATGAAAAACACGCAGATGTCGTACTCGCCGACTGGCTGATGCCGGAAATGGATGGCCTGCAACTGACCGATACCCTGCGCCAGCGCGATGAAGAACGCGGGGAATACACCGCTATTATCCTGTTCACTGCCCAGGAAGGTATCGAACCGCTGGTTGAAGCCTTCAACCGTGGCGTGGACGATTACATCTGCAAGCCGCCCAATCCGCACGAACTCGCTGCCCGCGTCAATGCGGCGGCGCGCATTGCCTCCCTGCAGAATGATTTGCTCGAAACTTCCAGACAGCTGGAAGAAACCATCCGTCATCTCGAAGACATGGCGCTCACCGATCCGCTCACCGGCGCCGGCAATCGCCGCCTGCTGAGCCGGCAACTGGAACAGCATCTGCTCGATGCCACCTCCCGCCGTGGCGGTGTGTGTTTTGTCATGCTCGATATCGATCACTTCAAGAAAATCAACGACACCCATGGCCATGATGTCGGAGATGAAATACTGATTGGCCTCACCCGCCGTGTCCGCCGTACTGTACGCCCCACAGATCTGGTTGCCCGCATGGGTGGCGAGGAGTTCGGCGTCATCATGCACTACTCCAATCCGGAGAACTTCAAGGTCAATTCCCTCGATCGCCTGCTCTCCAGCATCAACTCCCGGCCATTCAAGACCGCTGCCGGTGATATCAGCATTACCGCCTCGATAGGTGTCTGTTTTTACAACGGCGAGGGCCAGCAGCCCTCGGTACAGAACCTCATCAAATGCGCCGATGAAAAACTGTATCAGGCCAAGGCCAACGGCAGGAATCAGATTGTTTTTTGATATGCGCGAAAGGTGATGGC
>JAUPMA010000302.1 GCA_030836935.1 Pseudomonadota bacterium
ATCACCATCGACATCATTCAGACGTTCTATTTCAGAACGACCGGAAGCGGTTGCCACAGCAACATCAAAAACAGAATGTCCATCCCGGATATCCAGTGCCACCAGGCGGCCATTATCCAGACCGGCATAGACACGCGACTGATCCATAACCGGTACGCTGCTGCCACGCAAACTCAGTGCAGGCACATCACGCGAGTAAATCCAGAGTTGCTTGCCGTCTTTTATCGCCAGGGCAACAATGCTGCCATCCGTGCCACGAACAATAACGCGATCATCGTCAACACCAGGCGGAGCCAGCGACTCGCTGGAAATTTTTTTCCGCCAGACCATTTCACCAGTTGAGTTGAGCGCAATGACTTCACCATCGCGTGTAGCCACAACATGATAATCCGCCGTGCCACCGACACCGCCGCTGATAATCACATCCAGATCCGTGCGCCAGATTACCTTGCCGTTTTCTGCATTGACGGCCATCACATAGCCGTCACGATCTGCCGCAATCAAGCGATCTGCCAGCAACAGCGGATAGAGTTTCAGATATTGCTGCGCCGTACCGCCACCAATGGAAACATCCCATAATTTTTCTGCACTGGCAGTGGCATCAAAATCAACCAGATCGGCTGGCGGTTCGGAATTGTCTTCCTCACCGCAGGCCAGCAAACCGGCCGCTACAAACAGAACCAGCAACCATCTCATGATGAAGTCTCACCCGTGACAACCTGTCCAAGATCATCGCGTTTTATTTTCAGAAAATCACTGACACTATCACCTGAGGCCTGTATCGCCTTGTCATAAGCGGCACGCGCCAGATCATTTTCACCGCGCATGACATGCAGATCGCCCCTGAGTTCTTCATAGAGAGCAGTGAAACTCTCTGGATAGCCTGTATTTACCAGCGCCATGGCGGCATCGTATTGTTCCGTTGCCATCATCAATCGCGCCAGGCGCAAACGCGCAATGTTCTGCAGTTCAGCCGCCGAAGAATTTTTCATCACCCATTCAAGCTGCTGTATGGCCTTGGCGGTATCACCCGTCTGCGCCTGTTGCCTGGCAAGTACCAGTGCCGACAAGGCGGCATAAGGCGTATTGGCATATTCGGCCATCAATTCATTAACGCGCGTTTGCTGCGCACTCATGTCGTCACGGGTCTGGGCCGCCTGCAAAACCTGCTCGTACAAATTACTCGCCTGTTCGGCCTGCATAATTTTGTAATTTTCATAAAAACGCCAGCCGGCAACCAGTGCAATACTCAGCACGACGACGCCAATAACCATTTGGCCATTGTCCTGCCACCATTTTTTCAGCGCTTCTACTTTCTGCTCTTCTGTTTCGAATTCCATATTTACTCCGGATTTTTTTTCAACCATGTTGCAAGCGCACTCACAACATCTTTTTGTTCAACCAGTATCTGATCCATTTGCTCGCGCAAATGTTTTACCGCAACCCTGTTTTGCCTGATTTCGTCATCACCAAGAATCAATGCAATGGTTGCATTGCTCTTGTCTGCCTTTTTGATCTGACTTTTGAAACTGCCGCCACCACAATTGGTTTGCAGCTTCAATGCTGGCCAGGCATCACGAATTCGCTCTGCCAGTAACATGCCTTGAGTCTGTGCTGCTTCTCCCTGCATCACCACAAAGACATCCGCATAATCTTCGTGCTTGCAGCCCTGTTCCTCGAGCAAGGCAAGCAGGCGCTCGATTCCCATGGCAAATCCGGCAGCCGTTGTCGCCCGGCCACCAAGCTGCTCAACCAGTCCGTCATAACGGCCGCCCGCACAAACTGTTCCCTGCGCACCCAGATTGTCACTCACCCATTCAAAAACAGTCTTGCAGTAATAATCCAGACCGCGCACCAGACGCGGATTAATGTTATACGCAACGCCTGCTGCATCAAGAATGGATTTCAGCTGTTCAAAATGCTGGCGTGATTCATCATCAAGATGGTCCATCATTTTCGGTGCCGATTCGATCAGCGACTGCATGAAAGGATTTTTACTGTCCAGAATTCGCAAGGGATTGGAATCAAGACGGCGCAGACTGTCTTCATCCAGAACATCGCGGTGTGCCGACAAATACGCTACCAGTACTTCACGGTAGGCGACACGCGCTGCATTGCTTCCCAGAGTATTCAGTTCGAGCCGGATGTTTTTCAGCCCGAGTTTTTTCCAGATACGCGCCGTCATCAGGATCAGCTCGGCATCAATGTCCGGCCCGTTCATGCCGAATGTTTCAACGCCAACCTGGTGAAACTGGCGATAGCGGCCTTTTTGCGGACGCTCATGACGAAACATCGGACCCATGTACCATAAACGCTGCTGCTGATTATGCAGCAAGCCATGTTGCACACAGGCACGCACACAGGATGCCGTACCTTCCGGACGCAGTGTCAGACTGTCACCGTTGCGATCCGCAAATGTGTACATTTCCTTCTCGACAATATCGGTAACTTCACCGATAGAACGACAAAAAAGATCCGTCGATTCTACAATCGGCATGCGTATTTCGCGGTAACCGTATGATTGAACAATATCGCGAACGGAATTTTCCAGCTGCTGCCACAGAGCAGAATGTTCTGGCAAAACATCATGCATGCCGCGAATGGATTGAATGGGAGAACTCATGAATGATTAATCTGTTCTGCTGGTTCCGGATGTTTCCGGAACATATTGATCGGTAACCTGATTGACATTTTCCCGCGGGCCACCCGTCTGGGTTGTGGCCCTGGCTGTAATCTTGATGTGCGCAATATTGTTCTGGCGTATGTAACGGCTGATATCAACGGCCTGGTCATTAACCTTTAGCGATACAGACGGCGCGTTACCAAGAAATACCTTGAAGGGCGCACGTCCCTTTATGGCGTGCGCATCACCCGTTTTCATCAACGAATAATATAAACGGTTGTTGTCCGCATCCAGAACCTCGGCCCATGATTCTGCCGATGCCGACAGGCTGATGATGTCGCCGCCCATTACCACGGTTGAGTTTTGTTCCGGGGCAACGGCTGCAACCGGTGCCGGTTTTGTTGCAGGTATTACCGCAGTTTTCTGCACCGGTTTGATTTCGGTTTTTATTTCCGGTGTTTTTTCGCTGCGCGATTTTTCGGCTGTTTGATTTTTTCTGTCTGCCGCTGTGTCCGTGGGTGCCGCCACCGGGGATGCTTCGGTAATATCCGCATCCATAACTGCCACCGGATCGCCGGTCAGTCCGTCTACCGGATACGGATCGGATTGCATCGGCTGATCAACAGGCTGTTCCAACTGCTCCGGCTGTTCTGCCTGTCCAATCTGCTGAACCAGATTACCGGACAATTCAAACCCGGATTGCTGTACCCAGAATGCAAACAGAACCAGCGCCAGAATAACCAGTACATAACTGGTTATTTTCACCAGACTGTCACGACTGCTGCGTTGCACCGGCACGCCACTGGTTACATTGAGGCTGGCAATCTTGTTTGGCACCATCTGGTCGTAGGCACGCATGATTTCATCAGATGAAATTTTCAGCAGTTTTGCATAGGCCTTGATATAGCCCTGGGTAAACGCAGCAGCAGGCAATATATCAATTCTGGATGTTTCCAGTGCCTTGATAATGTCTTCGCCCAGTTTGAGCCGATCGGCTACATCCAGAGTACTCAAACCGGCAGCCTGTCTTGCCTCACGCAGATAAATCCCGAATTCAACCTGGCGTATCAGCTCGTCTGCCTTGCTGTTATTGGCCTTGTTCGCGTTATCGGCATTCAATGATTCTTCGCTCATTTCTGGACATGCTCCATCAACAGGCCGGCTTCAGTCGAATCAGGAAACGTCTTGAGCAACTCGCGTGACAGTTCCAGATAATATTTTTTGTCTCCAAGCTCTTTTTCTGCCTGGATTTGCAGCCACAAGCTATGCGCTGTTTTACGACCAACCGCGTGATAACGCTGCATGTAGGCACGCGCCATCAGATACTGCCTGGTCTTGATACCCAGTTCACCCATGCTGATCAATGCTGTTGTCATTTGCGGATTCATTTTTATTGCCTTGCGCAGGTTTTCTTCTGCTTTCTTGTAATTCGGGTTATCCCCCTGCATCAAGCAGTAACCCAGATTGGCGTAGGTTTTTTCAGGCGTTTCATAAAACTGGTTGGCCAGCACTTTTTCAAAATATTTGATAGCTTCTTCAATCTTGTTTTGCTTGCACAGAAACTGGCCATAATTGTTTTGCAGTTCCGGATTGCGCGAATCCAGATCAAGCGCATCCAGATAATAATTTTCGGCTTCGGTCGGCTCGTTGATCATTTCCATCAGCACGGCCATGGTGGTATAGGCCGGCACAAGTTCCGGATCCTGTTCAATCGCCTTGGTGAGTTTTTCCTTGGCCACTTCAAGCTGGCCGCGCTGAATGTAGCCTGAAGCCAGCTGCACATTCATTTTTGCGGCGTCCCGTACATTCGATTCCTTTTTTTTCTGCACCGGGTCGGGGGCGCATGCCACCAGCATGCACATTGCGATAACCATCAGATATCCCGATTTGTTCATAAACGCATTCCGAATCTTGGTGTTATAAATTTTTCGGTGCGACGACTGCGATCCGCCACCTTGCCAACCAGCTGGCCACAGGCTGCATCGATATCATCACCGCGTTTTTTTCGTATGACTGTTGTAATGCCGGCGTCATGCAATTTTGTCTGGAAGCGTTTTACTGCTTCTGCCGATGAGGTTTTATAACCGGAACCGGGAAACGGGTTAAACGGAATCAGATTCACCATCACCGACAATCCACTGAGCAATTTGATCAGGGCCTGTGCATCCTTGAGGCTGTCATTCACGTTATCGAGCATTACGTATTCAATAGTGATGCGGGCACGCGCCGGTTGTTTTTCCATGAAACGATGACAGGCGGAGAGCAAATCCTCAAGCGGATATTTCTTGTTCAGTGGCACCAGCTCGTTGCGCAGTTCATTGTTTACCGC
>JAUPMA010000303.1 GCA_030836935.1 Pseudomonadota bacterium
CCCACATCCATGTGGGTCACAGGAGGTACGCCTCCAGGGATGGAGGCGGTTGGGCGAAGCAGGAGGCCAGAGCCGAGAGCAACGCAGGAGCAGTTGCCGACGACTAACCTGGAGCTAAGGAGCGCTCCGCTTTTGGCGCGACCCGCTTGAGCGCAGTGTTGGAGCTTGAGCGTCAACATAGGCATCAAGAAGCCGGCGAATCATGCGTTGGTACTGTGTGTGATGTTTTGATGCTTCGGTCTTGAAGAACTCAAGACTTTTTTTACTCAGCGCCAGAGTAACCTTAATGCCTTCTTCACGAAAAGCCAGTTCGGATGGAGAGGGAAGAAAGTCAGTAACTACCTGGGTTTTACCAAGGGGTTCATCTGTGTATTTGATTTTTGCGTTCATAAATTGCCTTTGTCGGTAACCCAGTCAAAGCGAGTGTTTGCCATAGGCGGAGATTAGCATTTAGCAATATAAAAGCCATATTTTTGTATGGAAGTTATAACGCCGGTTTATTAAGTTGCCGGCAATCGCTCTATTCAGATGCTCATTGCGCATCCTCTCCCTCACAGGGAGAGGGAAACAACCTCAACTTGGTGGCATTGAGGCCGATCATGCGATCCATGTGGCCGGAAATGCTTGCCGGATGCCATGTCATAAATATTTCTGTTGCCATCTGGCTGTCACATTTAAATCACGAACCTGTCACAAACATTTTCAATAATGCGCGCACTTTCAAAATGATGGAAAAGTCATGTTCAAGCGCATTCTTGCCTTCGCACTTTTTTTGTTGCCGTTGACTGTTCATGCCTGGTGGCAGGAAGAGTGGCCATATCGCGTCAAGGTAACGCTTGATGCGCAACAAATCAGCCAGCTTGGCACGCAATCATTAACCGATGCGCCGCTGCTGTTGCGTTTGCATACCGGTAATTTTTCCGATTTCTTTTATCTGAAAGAAGACGCAAGTGATTTGCGGTTTATTGCGGCCGATGACAAAACGCCGTTGTCATATCACGTTGAAAAATTCGATCTGGTCAACCAGATGTTGTATGTGTGGATAAAACTGCCAAAAGTGGCAGCTACGGATGGTGTGAATTCTTTTTATATGTACTACGGCAATGCCGAAGCGCCAGGTGGCATGGATGTCACGGCGGCTTACGATCCGCAGCGCATCGCGGTGCTGCATTTTGCCGAACAGAATAATGTGGTAGTGGACAGCAGCAGTTATCAGCAAAAGGCAGAGCTGGTAAATGTTGAACACACGGCAGCACTGATCGGCAATGGTCTGAAATTCAATGGCAAGGGCGCTGTAAGAATTACGCATGCGCCCTCGCTGCAATATTTGCCAGGTAAAGGTTTTGCATTTTCTGCGTGGATCAAGCCGCAGGGTGCGCAGCAGGACAGTTTGCTGTTTCTGCAGAAAAGCAGCGCCGGTGAGCTGGTATTAGCCGTGCGCGAAAACAGATTGCTGGCACGCTGGCAGAATCTGGAAGTCGTTGCCAGCATGCCCTTAACGGCAGATGCCTGGCAGCATGTGGCGCTGAACATTGATGCGCAGCGCATGGCAATTTTTGTTAACGGTATTGAAGTGGCTTCGCAGGCTGTCGCTGTTCCTGCATTCAATGCAGAAGAAACCCTGATTGGCGGACGTATTGATGCACAGGGTTTTGCCGGTGACATGGATGAAGTGGATTTGTCAGCGGCATCGCGCATGGCTGAATGGTTTGTGTTCCAGTCAGGCACGCAGGGCCAGCAATCAAACTGGACAGCCATGGATCAGAGCGAGCAGCTGGGCAGCAGTGGCGGCAGTGATACGCAGTATTTCACCGTGATCATGAAAAACGTCACGCTCGATGGCTGGGTGGTGATGGGCTTTCTCACCATTATGGCTGTCATCAGCTGGATGGTAATGGCGGCCAAGGCGATGATGATCAAGCGCGTGCGCAAGGACAATCGTGATTTCATCATGGCATTCCATGAATTGCCGGTGAACAGCACCGCTGCCCTGGATGCAGCCAACGATGCTGAGGAATATGCGGACTCACCGTTTCTCAATTCCATGTTTGGCAAACATGATCATTTCCAGAGTTCACCGCTGTATCAGCTTTATCATCAGGGCGTGCACGAACTTAAATTGCGTGTCGGCACTTCAGTATCCGCCAGCGCCAACAATTCGCTGACACCGCAGGCCGTAAGCGCCATACGTGCAACGCTCGATGCATCGCTGGTGCGCGAATCGCAAAAACTGAACAACAATATGGTGCTGCTCACCATCGCCATTGCCGGTGGCCCGTTCCTCGGACTGCTCGGCACCGTACTGGGTGTAATGATTACATTCGCTGCAATTGCGGCATCCGGTGACGTAAATATCAATGCAATTGCCCCTGGTATTTCGGCGGCATTGATGGCAACCGTTGCCGGCCTTGTCGTCGCAATTCCCGCCCTGTTCGGGTACAACTACCTCACCGTGCGCGTCAAGGAATTGCAGGCTGATATGCATGTGTTTTGCGATGAATTCATCACTCGCATTGCGGAATATCACAGTTGAGTAGCAAGGGTTAAGTAGCAGGTGGCAAGCAAAATCTTTTCCTTGTTA
>JAUPMA010000304.1 GCA_030836935.1 Pseudomonadota bacterium
CTGTTTGAGCAAATCGAACAGAACGCACGGTGAGTCTGTTGGCATTGCACCAGGGACGCTTTACCCGCTTTGGTAGCCAATGCCGCAATCCAACCACTTGATTCGTCCGCGCGTAACCCATTGATCTGTAATGGGGGCGGTCGCGGACTTTGCGGACTTCGGGCCTATTTCGGAGAGCGAGGTCGGAGTGAGATATGGCCAGGAGAGAGTGGAATGTGGCCCGGAACTGGGCAATTCGGGTGGCTGGTGAAGTCCGCAGCCGTTCGCAGGAACCCGCACGAGTACGCGGGAACCGGTGCGATCAGCCAAGAAAAAACCCCAACCGTGAACGGTTGGGGTTTCAATATTGGTGGAGGTGGCGGGAATTGAACCCGCGTCCGTAAGTAGTCTGCCTCTGGATCTACATGCTTAGTAGCGTCATTTAGTTTAACGTTGGGCACTCCGCCGTACAGGATTACACAACGCGATTCCGTAAGTTTTAGGGCCTTGGGTCCGGACACACCTCAGCACGATCTTGTGTAAGTGACCCTCTCTTCAAACCCACAAGCAAATCTGAGTCGAGGGGCTAAGCCTTAAGCGGCTAAAGCGTAGTTGTCGTCGTTGGCAACTATAGTTTTGCGGGTGTGTTTACGAGGTAATCCGCGCCTCGGCATGCACCAAAAGGCTTCGTATCCCACGTCGAAGCCGTGTCACCCCCATGGATGACTATCATCAAACCCTTACATAGGGTCTAACTTGTCCATTTCAATCATTCTACGCGGGATGTGACGGCATTAGTAGCCAGAAGTTCATTATTGCCAATCGCCAAGGTATGGGTGGCCTGCTAAAATTCGCCGCCTGATCCAGCACACCCGCAGTTACCGAGGCCAGTAATGCATTATTTCCGTGGTTCACCCGCGTTATCCGCTTTTCGTATTGAAAAGCTGTTGAATCTGCTTAAAAAACACCTGCCTCAGATCAAGACTGTTCACACTGAATATGTGCATTTCGCCGATGTAGAAGGTGAGCTGGCAGCGGCGCAGCAGCAAACCTTGCTGAAATTGCTGACCTACGGCCCGGCTTACAAGCCCGAGATCATGGCCGGTGTCCTGTTTCTGGTTACGCCGCGTGCCGGCACCATTTCACCCTGGTCATCCAAGGCGACTGATATTGCCCACAACTGTGGCCTGAGCAATATTTTGCGTCTGGAGCGTGGCGTGGCGTATTACGTGGAAGCTACCAAGCCGTTATCAACCGATGACGAAAAATTTATTGTCAGCCAGATTCACGATCGCATGACGGAAATGGTGCTGCGCGAGTTCGATGCCGCCGCCTGTTTGTTTGCGCACACCGCACCGGCGCCCGGTGGTCATGTGGATGTGTTGGCCGGTGGGCGTGAGGCGTTGGTGAATGCCAACCGTGATCTGGGTCTGGCCTTATCCGAAGATGAAATTGATTATTTGCTGAAACATTATGTAGCGCTTAAGCGCAATCCGGGTGATGCCGAATTGATGATGTTTGCGCAGGCGAATTCCGAACATTGCCGCCACAAGATTTTTAATGCCGACTGGATAATTGATGGTGAGAAGCAAGACATTTCGCTGTTCGGCATGATTCGCAACACTTACAAACATGCACCGCAAAATATTTTAACCGCCTACAGCGATAACTCCTCGGTGATCGAAGGCCACAGGGCAGGGCGTTTTTTTCCGGATGTAAAAACCGGCCAATACGCTTATCACGTTGAAGACATGCCGATGCTGATGAAAGTGGAAACGCATAATCATCCAACGGCGATTTCACCATTCCCCGGTGCTGCCACCGGTTCCGGCGGTGAAATTCGTGATGAAGGCGCCACCGGTCGTGGTTCCAAACCCAAAGCGGGTTTGTGCGGTTTTTCGGTTTCCAATTTGCGTATTCCGGAATTTGAACAACCCTGGGAAACCGATCATGGCAAACCGGGGCGTATTGTTTCCGCGCTCGATATCATGATTGAAGGCCCATTGGGTTCGGCGGCCTTCAATAATGAATTTGGCCGCCCGAATATCAACGGCTATTTCCGCACTTTTGAAGAACATTTTGACGGTGAAATACGCGGTTATCACAAACCGATTATGCTCGCCGGTGGTTACGGCAATATTCGCAAGCCGCATGTTGAAAAATTACCCTTGCCGGTAGGCACGCCGATTATTGTGCTCGGTGGCCCGGCCATGCTGATTGGTTTGGGTGGTGGCGCCGCGTCGAGTATGGCCAGTGGTGCCTCGGCGGAAAATCTGGATTTTGCATCGGTGCAACGCGGCAATCCGGAAATGCAGCGCCGTTGTCAGGAAGTGATTGATCGCTGCTGGGCGCAACTGGAAACGAATCCGATTTTATCCATTCACGATGTGGGTGCCGGTGGTATTTCCAATGCCTTGCCGGAATTGATTAATGACGGTGGCCGTGGCGCGGTGTTCGAATTGCGCGAAGTGCATATTGATGAACCCGGTATGTCGCCGCGGGAAATCTGGAGTAATGAATCGCAGGAGCGTTATGTGCTGGCAATTGCACGTGATCGTTTGGCAGAATTTAAAGCGCTGTGCGAACGTGAGCGTTGTCCGTTTGCGGTGTTGGGTGAAACCACTGAAGCCATGCAATTGCGTGTGCATGATCGCCATTTCAATAATTATCCGGTGGACATGCCGCTGGATGTATTGCTCGGCAAACCGCCGAAAATGTTGCGCGATGTGAAGCATAAAAAAGTTTCGGCGAAAGCGTTTGATACTTCAAAAATCAAACTCGACGAAGCGGCTGAACGTATTTTGCGTTTGCCGGCGGTGGCGAATAAAACCTTTTTGATCAGCATTGGTGACCGTACTGTTACCGGCCAGATTGTGCGCGACCAAATGGTTGGTCCGTGGCAGGTACCGGTGGCGGATTGCGCGGTAACGACGACATCGTTTGATGTGTACACCGGCGAGGCGATGGCCATCGGCGAGCGAACACCGCTTGCGTTGTTGAGCGGCCCGGCATCCGGCCGCATGGCCATTGCCGAAGCCATTACCAATATTGCCGCAACACGCATTGAAAAACTCAACGATATTAAATTGTCCGCCAACTGGATGGCGCCCGCCGGTCACGCCGGAGAAGATGCGAATTTGTTTGCTACCGTGAAAGCGGTAGGTATGGAATTGTGTCCGCAACTGGATATTGCGATTCCAGTGGGCAAGGATTCCATGTCAATGAAAACCGTGTGGCAGCACAATGGTGAATCGCGCAGTGTTACAGCGCCCTTGTCGCTGATTATTTCGGCATTTGCACCGGTAAGTGATGTACGCAAAACGCTGACACCGCAATTACACAATCGTAAGGATTCGGCACTGGTGATGATTGATCTGGGACGTGGCCAGAATCGTCTGGGTGCATCGTCTCTTGCACAAGTGTACAAACAAGTGGGTGATGTCGCACCGGATCTGGATGATGCCAATTTATTGAAAGGCTTTTTCAACGCCATTCAGTCATTGAATCAGGACAATAAATTGCTGGCCTATCACGATCGCTCAGATGGTGGTTTGTTTGTCACCCTGTGTGAAATGGCATTTGCCGGACATTGCGGTGTAACCGTAGATGTGATGGCGCTGGGAGAAGGCGCGCTGGCCAGTCTGTTTGCCGAAGAAGCCGGTGCGGTGATTCAGGTAGCCACCAAAGATGTTGAATCGGTGATGAACACCTTGCGTCAACATGGTTTGACAGATTGCGTGCATGTGATTGGCGGTGTGACAGATGACGATTACATTCATATTGCGCTGGATGAGAATGAAATCTACAAGCAGTCACGTGTGACCTTGCAACGCATCTGGAGCGAGACTACGTATCGCATGCAGGCCCTGCGTGATAATCCGCAATGTGCGCAACAGGAATTCGATTTATTGCTGGATGCGAAAGACCCCGGCATTAATGTCAAACTCACATTCGATATCAACGACAATATCGCCGCGCCTTATATCAACAAAGGTGCCAAACCGCGCATGGCGATTTTGCGCGAGCAGGGCGTGAATGGTCAGGTTGAAATGGCGGCGGCATTTGACCGTGCCGGCTTCACCAGTGTGGATGTGCACATGAGTGATATTCTGGCTGGTCGGATTGCCCTGAAAGACTTCAAAGGGCTGGTTGCTTGCGGCGGTTTTTCCTACGGTGATGTACTGGGAGCCGGTGAAGGCTGGGCCAAAACCATTTTGTTTAATAATCGCGCACGCGATGAGTTTGCTGAATTCTTCAAGCGCCCGGACAGTTTCAGTCTGGGTATCTGCAACGGTTGCCAGATGATGGCGAATCTGAAATCGCTGATTCCCGGTGCGGAAAACTGGCCGCATTTTGTGCGCAATAAATCCGAACAATTTGAAGCGCGTTTTGCTCTGGTGGAAGTGATGGAATCACCGTCCATCTTCTTTAAAGGCATGGCCGGTTCACGCATGCCGATTGCAGTGGCTCACGGTGAAGGCTTTGCCGAATTTGATTCGGCCAGTCAGATTGCACACAGCCATCAGGCAGTGCGTTTCGTCGATCATTACGGTAAGCCAACCGAAATCTATCCATTAAATCCCAATACATCACCACAGGGCTTAACCGGTTTCACCACCACCGACGGCCGCGCCACCATCATGATGCCGCATCCGGAGCGTGTATTCCGTGCGGTGCAACATTCCTGGCATCCGGATGAGTGGCAGGAAAATGGCCCGTGGATGCGCATGTTCCGTAATGCGAGAATGTGGGTGGGCTGAAACAGGTCAGGGGCAATGTCCTTAACTTAATGGCATTGAGGTCAGGGGGAATGCATGCGCAAAATCAAGAATACACTTATCTGGCGCGTATTTTGCTGGCCTGTTGAATTAGCCTGAAAAAAAACTTAGACAACAGGGTGTAAGCTGTTATCATTTCGTCAGCCGGTTTGTTATGCAAAATATTATTAAAAAATAACCGGCTATTCGTTGTGCTCATTTCAAATGGATATTGCCTGGTGCAGTTCTGCACTGAATAACATTCAATAACAAAATCTGCGTACAGGTTTGTGCGTAGCGGGAGTTCATTATGTCTGTGTCAAGACGCGAATTTATACAATTGATAAGTCTGGCGGGTGCAGCCGGTTTATTGCCGGGATCGGCGTTTGCCAGGCAGCAGAAACCTTCCGATCTTTACGAAACCCGAAAATTCGGCAATGTCACCTTGCTGCATTTTACGGATTGCCACGCTCAGCTGATGCCGATTCATTTTCGTGAGCCGAGTGTCAATATCGGTGTCGGCGGAGCGCTGGGTAAACCACCGCATCTTGTTGGCAATCATTTCCTGAAACACTTTTCTATCGGGCCAGATTCCATGGAAGCGCACGCTTTCACATATCTCAATTTCAGTGAAGCGGCGCAAACCTATGGCAAGGTTGGCGGCTTTGCACATCTGGCTACATTAATTAAACGTGTTCGCGCGGAACGCGGCGCGGAAAACTGTTTATTGCTGGACGGTGGCGATACATGGCAGGGTTCGGCAACATCGGTCTGGACGCGCGGCATGGATATGGTCGGCGCGTGCAATCTGCTTGGTGTGGATGTGATGACGGGTCACTGGGAATTTACCTATCATGAGAAGGAAATTCTGCAAAATCTGCAAACCTTCAAGGGTGAATTCCTGGCGCAAAATATCAGGGTGAAGGATGAAGCTGTATTTGAAGGCGCAGCTGTGTTTGACGAGAACACCAATCATGCTTTCAGGCCTTACACCATCAGGCAGCTTAACGGAGTGCGTGTTGCCATTATCGGTCAATCGTTTCCTTATACGCCGATCGCCAATCCGGCGCGTTTTATTCCAAACTGGAGTTTTGGTATCAGCGACGAAACCATGCAGGAAATTGTGAATGAAATCCGCCGTGGAAAACTGGCTGATTTAATAGTGGTGTTGTCACATAACGGCATGGATGTGGATTTGAAACTGGCATCACGTGTCAGCGGTATTGATGTAATTTTTGGCGGACACACGCATGATGCCATGCCGGCTCCGGTTGTGGTGAAAAACAAATCCGGCCAGACGCTGGTGACCAATGCCGGTTCCAATGGCAAATTTCTGGCTGTGATGGATTTTGATGTGCGCGGCGGCAAGTTGCGTGATTATCGCTATCGCATGCTGCCGGTATTTTCCAATTTGCTTCCGGCTGACAGGGATATGCAGGCTTACGTTGAAAAAATACGGCAGCCGTATTTATCGCAACTGAATGAAAAACTTTCGGTGGCTGATGAATTGCTGTATCGCCGCGGCAATTTCAATGGCACCTTCGACCAGATTATTTGCGATGCCTTGCGGGCAGAAAGTGATGCGCAAATTTCCTTGTCTCCCGGGTTTCGCTGGGGCACCACTGTTTTGCCAGGCCAGGCCATCACCATGGAGCATGTGATGGATCAAACGGCTACAACGTATCCTGAAACCTATGTGCGCGAAATGACCGGCGCAGAGATCAGGGAAATACTTGAGGACGTGGCGGACAATTTGTTCAACAAGGATCCGTATTACCAGCAGGGCGGCGATATGGTGCGCCTGGGTGGCATGGACTATGTGATGGATCCCGATGCCGGCATCGGCAACCGCATCAGCAGCATGACACTGGATAACGGCCAGCTGATCGAGGCGGCCAAGGTTTACAAGGTGGCGGGATGGGCAACCGTCAACTCGCAGGCACCTGGCCGTCCGGTCTGGGATATTGTGGCGGATTACCTGCGGTCACAACCGCGTGTAAAACTCAAAAAGCTGAATACCCCAAGGCTGGCAAATATGGCCGGCAACCCCGGGCTGGCATAAGTTCAGTCGCAGACACCGCATATAGGGAGCATTCCTGCAAATACAGTTGCATGTTGGGCTACACTCAAGTCAGGTTGGCCTCAGGGCCAGGGCATCAATTCCAATAAGGACTCTGCAACAGGGTAGTGCGGTAAAACGGGTATTCCGGGTGCAAGGCAAACGGGCAGTTATCATACAATCACGATGGATTGATCGACTGATCAGGCTATGTAACCAGCATGGTTCGAGTATGGCTGTTTGCGTTATGGCTGCGTCACTGTTTTTCTCGACCTGTGCGCTGGCTGGCAATGAAGGCCTGCAATACGAATACAAAATCAAGGCCGCCTACCTGTACAACTTCACCAAGTTCACCAAATGGCCATTGCAGCCAGCCAGCGAAAGTGCGCCAGCAGAACTGAATATATGCATTCTGGGACAGGATCCATTTGGGGATGCCATGGATATCCTGAAGGGCAAGTCTACTGCCGGTGTGCCGCTGGTTGTAAAAAATATAAGCAGGACACCGCGGCAGGATGAATGCCAGGTTCTGTTCATCAGCAAATCAGAAAAATTACAATTGCCGCAGGTTCTGCAGGCGGTTGCGGAATATCCGGTACTGACCATCGGTGACATGGATGGTTTTGCGATGGCCGGCGGATGTATTGAGCTGGTTACGGTCAATCGCAAGGTTATATTCAATATTAATCTCCAGGCAACCCAGCGTGCGCAGCTGAAAATGAGTGCGCAGTTGCTGGAACTGGCCAAGGTGGTGATCGACTAATGAACCTGATCGACATCATTACATCGCTGGTAAAGAATATTTCGCTGCGCAAGAAATTGCTGCTGGTAATCCTGACAGCCAGCAATACAGCACTTTTGCTTGCCAGCATGGCGGTCATTCTCTATGACCGCCAGTCCGCCAAATATACCCTGCAACAGGAAATGAAAGTGCTGGGTAGTGTCATGGCGCAACGCAGTTCTGCAGCGCTTGCATTCAATGACCGGCAACTGGCTGAAGATACCCTGTATTCGCTTTCCAATAAATCGACTGTGCTGAACGCCTGTATCTATGACAATAACGGTGAATTATTTGCGACTTACACCGGAAAAAATCTGAATTATTTCTGCGCACAAAACATGTTGCAGCTGGAATCCGGTTTTATTGCAGACGGATATCTGGATAAACAGAGCATCATTCTTGATGGTGTCAGCATTGGCTCGGTGTACATTACTACAAGTCTGGCCGATATCAACCAGCGACTGGTCAAGTTTGTGGGAATTGTTTCATTGATTTTTGTGGCAGCCGGGGCAATTTCGTTTGTGCTGGCAGTGAAATTGCAAAAGATTATTTCCGTTCCGATTGATGAACTGGCTGAAGCATCAAGA
>JAUPMA010000305.1 GCA_030836935.1 Pseudomonadota bacterium
AAAATTTTTTTAATCAATATTGCGCAACAGTTCGTTAATGCCAACCTTGCTCAAGGTTTTCTCATCCACCTGTTTTACAATCACTGCGCAATACAAGCTGTATTTGCCGTCCTTGGATGGCAGGTTGCCGGATACAACGACTGAACCTTTCGGAATGCGTCCATAAGTCACTTCGCCGGTTTCGCGGTTGTAAATTTTGGTGCTCTTGCCAATGTATACGCCCATTGAGATTACCGAATTTTCTTCAACAATCACGCCTTCCACCACTTCCGAGCGCGCGCCGATAAAACAGTTATCTTCAATAATGGTCGGTGAAGCCTGCAAGGGTTCGAGTACGCCGCCAATGCCGACTCCGCCGGAGAGATGTACATTTTTACCAATTTGCGCGCAGGAACCAACGGTTGACCAGGTGTCCACCATGGTGCCGGAATCAACATAGGCACCGATGTTCACATAAGACGGCATCAGCACCACGCCGGGCGCGATGTAGGAACCGATGCGAGCCGTAGCGGGCGGTACAACACGCACGCCGGATTCGCGGAAGGCGCGTGAATTGTGGTCAGCAAATTTTGATTGCACCTTGTCGTAATAATTGGTGAAACCGCCTTTAATGAATTCGTTGTCGTTGATGCGGAATGACAGCAATACGGCTTTCTTCAGCCATTCATTCACCACCCAGTTGCCATTCTGTTTTTCGGCAACGCGAACCTTGCCTGCATCCAGTAAATGAATGACTTCGTTAACCGCTTCGCTGACACGGGCTTCTGCATTACGGGGTGTAATTTCAGCGCGGCGTTCAAATGCTTCTTCGATGATGTTCTTCAGTTCGTTCATCGTCTTCTCCAGGTTATGAATGGGTTTCAATAAAATGTTTGATGCGTTGTGCGGCTTCAATGGTTTCGGCAACGCTGGCCACCAGCGCCAGGCGGATATGATTGCTGCCCGGATTCATGCCATGGCTGTCGCGCGACAGAAATTGTCCCGGTAACACCGTGACATTTTCGCTGGCAAACAGGTTGCGTGTAAATTCGGTATCGCTGCCGCCGATATTTGGCCAGAGATAAAAACCGGCATCGGGTTTGGCGACGTTCATCACCGGCTGCAAAATTTTCAATACAGCATCGAATTTCTGTGTATAGAGTTTGCGATTCTCGATGACATGCTGCTCATCATTCCACGCCAGAATACTCGCTTGCTGATGTGCCGGCGGCATGGCGCAGCCGTGATAGGTGCGGTATTTGAAAAATGCCTGCATCACTTCGGCATCACCGGCGACAAAACCGGAACGCATGCCCGGCAAATTGGAACGCTTCGACAGGCTGTGAAAAACCACGCAACGCTTGAAGGTGGTGTTGCCCATTTCATAAGCCGCCTGCAACAAACCGGTGGGCGGATTGTTTTCATCGAAATAAATTTCCGAATAACATTCATCCGAAGCAATAATGAAATTATATTTTTCCGCTTTTTCGATGAGTGCCTGTAATTGTTTTTTGGGAATAACCGCACCGGTTGGATTGCCTGGCGTGCAGATGTAAATGAACTGGCAACGCTGCCAGTCGCTTTCGGCAATGGCATCAAAATCCGGCAAGTAATTTGTACTTTGCGTGGTGTTGTAAAACACCGGCTCGGCACCGGCCAGCAGGGCCGCGCCTTCATAAATCTGGTAAAAAGGATTGGGCATTAACACAGCCGGATTTTTTTGGCTGCGGTCAATCACCGCCTGGGCAAAAGCAAACAGCGCCTCACGGGTTCCGGTAACGGGCAAGATGTTTTTTTCCGCATCCAGCGAATTCACGCCCAGGTGAAATCTTTTTTGCAGCCAGCTGGCAATACTCTGGCGTAATTCCACACTGCCTTTGGTGAGCGGGTACTGGCCATTCAACGATAAACTGCTGGCAATTTTTTCCAGCACAAATGCCGGTGCATCGTGCTTCGGCTCGCCTATGGATAGTGAAATAGCTGATTTGTTTTGCGGCGGCTCCACGCCCTGTTTAAGCTGCGCCAGCTTTTCAAACGGGTAGGGGTGCAGTTTGGCCAGATCCGGATTCATGTATGGGCGTTGTATGTAATTAGGACGGACGGGTTGTGCCACAATCAGCCCTCACCCACCAGCAGCATGACTGCTGGTTCCCCTTCTTCCCGGGAGGGAGAGGGCAGGCAAGAGTCGCTTCGCGACATTCTTATTTAAAGGCGGCGAATTATAACCCAATGAGGACTTTATGTCGGTTCTGGCTTTGCATCATGTGAGTCTTTTGGTGGCCAACACGGAACGGGCACTGCATTTTTACTGCGGTGTGCTGGGCTTGTCTGTGGACAGCAGCCGGCCTGATCTGGGATACCCCGGTGCCTGGCTGAATATCGGCGCCCAGCAAATTCATTTGCTGGAATTGCCCAATCCCGATCCGGTGACTGGCAGGCCTGCACACGGTGGTCGAGACCGGCATACCGCCATGTTGGTGGATGATTTGCAGCAGGTTATACAACAATTGAAATCGGCAGGAATTGACTACACCCTTA
>JAUPMA010000030.1 GCA_030836935.1 Pseudomonadota bacterium
TATGGCGTATTCGGTTTGGGCTTTTTTGTTTATTTTCTTGGCGGCAGTCTTGATCGCCTGTTTTTTCCCGAAGCGTCACCGGCACCGGTATTTGGCACACCGGGTTTGATGTGGGCATCATTGACGCTCTCGTTGCTTACCTTGCCTGTTGTGATTGTTTCAACTGAAGAAGGACTGGCGCGAATTCCCAGTGCCCTGCGTGAAGGCAGTCTGGCATTGGGCGCAACCAAATTTGAAACCATCTGGAAAGTGGTGTTGCCGATGGCGAGTCCCGCGATCATGACCGGTCTGATTCTGGCGATTGCGCGTGCCGCAGGTGAAGTGGCTCCGCTGATGCTGGTGGGTGTAGTGAAACTTGCGCCGGAGCTGCCGCTGGATGGCAATTTCCCGTTCATGCATGTGGAGCGCAAATTCATGCATCTGGGCTTTCATATTTATGATGTCGGCTTCCAGAGTCCCAACATCGAAGCCGCACGGCCACTGGTTTATGCTACCGCGTTTTTGCTGGTGCTGGTTATTGTTTTGCTCAACCTTACGGCCATTATGATGCGCAATCGTTTGCGCGAAAAATTCAAGGCGTTCGAACACTAATGGAAACTACAATGAATTCGCAGAATGCGCATATCCAGACTCATGCCATAGACCCCAGCAAACTGGCGTTTGGTACGACCACTACCCGGCTTGAGGATGAAGACATTTGTTTGCGGGTAAATAATCTGCAACTTTTTTATGGCGACAAGCGTGCGCTGAATGATGTCAATATGGTGATTCCGCGCAAGCGCGTTACAGCATTCATCGGTCCCAGTGGCTGCGGCAAGTCCACTCTGCTGCGCTGCTTTAATCGCATGAACGATCTGGTGGATGGCGTGCGCATCGAAGGTGAAATCCAGCTGGATGGCGAGGATATCAATGATCGCAATATCGACATATCGGCCCTGCGTCGTCGTGTCGGCATGGTGTTCCAGCGTCCCAATCCGTTCCCGAAAAGTATTTATGAAAATGTTGCTTATGGTTTGCGTTTGCAGGGTATCAACAAACGCCATATTCTGGACGAGAGTGTTGAATGGGCATTGAAGAGTGCGGCACTGTGGAATGAAGTGCAGGATCGTTTGCATGAAAGTGCCATGGGGCTGTCCGGTGGCCAGCAGCAGCGACTGGTCATTGCACGCGCGGTGGCCATCAAGCCGGAAGTGCTGTTGCTGGATGAACCGGCTTCGGCGCTGGATCCGATCTCGACCCTGAAGATCGAGGAACTTATTTATGAACTCAAGTCGGACTACACTATAGTTATCGTTACCCACAACATGCAGCAGGCGGCGCGTGTTTCCGATTACACGGCTTTTATGTACATGGGTGATTTGATTGAATTCGGTGCTACCGATAAATTGTTCACCAACCCGGAAAAGAAGCAGACAGAAGATTACATTACCGGACGTTACGGCTAACAGGACAACCAGGCTAACAGGACACTGATATGAGCTTACATATTTCGCAGCAGTTTAATACCGATCTCGAAACGGTCCGGAACAAGGTCATGACCATGGGTGGCCTGGTTGAAACGCATGTGCAAAGCGCGTGTCTGGCATTGATAGAAGGAGATGCCGTTCTGGCGGAACGTATTGTCGAAAATGATTTCAAGGTGAATGCCATGGAAGTCTCGATCGACGAACAATGCACCAACATTATTGCGCGGCGTCAGCCGACAGCCAGTGATTTGCGTCTGGTGATGATGATTGTAAAAACCATAACCGATCTGGAACGCATTGGTGACGAAGCCGAAAAGGTTGCGCGCATGGCGAGAGAACTGGCCGAAGAAGGTGGTGCATCCGGCAACTTTCCAGAAATCCGTCATCTTGGCGATCATGTAAGAAAAATGCTGCATGATGCGCTGGATGCTTTTGCGCGCATGGATATTGAAGCGGCCATCCTGACAGCCGCTGAAGACCAGCGTATCGATCAGGAATATGAATCCATGGTGCGCCAGTTGATTACCCGCATGATGGAAGATCCGCGTTGCATCAAGCGTTCTATCAGCGTGTTGTGGGCGGCACGCGCACTGGAACGCATCGGTGATCATTCAAAAAATATTTGTGAATATGTAATTTACCTGGTGAAGGGCAAGGATGTGCGCCACACCACGGTAGAACAGTTACAGAAAGAACTGCACGACAAACAGTAATTCTGCGATGCAGCCGATTCTGACAAGTGCGCCACAGGGCGCACTTTCACGTTCAGGAGATTAAAAAATGCCGGATTTGACCATAGAACAATTGCAGCAGCAGCTGCGCGAATTTGCGGCCGCACGTGACTGGGATCAGTTTCATTCGCCAAAAAACCTTTCCATGGCACTGATTGCAGAAGCGGCCGAACTGGTTGAACATTTTCAGTGGCTTACCGAAGAGCAGAGCCGATCTTTGCCTGAAACCAAACGAACAGAAGTTGAATATGAACTGGCCGATATTTTTGTTTATTTGTTGCGACTGGCTGACAAACTGGATGTTGATTTGCTGAAAGCCGCAGAAAACAAACTCAAATTGAATGCTGAAAAATATCCGGCTGACAAGGTGCGTGGCAGCGCCAAAAAATACACAGAATACTGATGCTGAGTTATCGTCACGCCTTTCACGCCGGCAATCACGCTGATGTGCTCAAGCACAGTGTGTTAATGCTGGTGCTGGATTACATAACCCAAAAAGACAAACCTTTTCTGTATGTGGATACGCATTCCGGTGCCGGTATGTATGATTTGCATAACGGTTGGGCCGATAAAAATCGCGAATATGAAACCGGTATTGGACGAATCTGGCAACAACCATCCCAGAATTGGCCGGAAGGCATGCAGACTTATTTGCGTGCTATCCGGGATTTGAATTCCGATGGTGATTTGCGTGAATATCCGGGGTCGCCATGGCTTGCACAATTCATGCTGCGAGAACAGGACAAAGCCAGATTATTTGAGTTGCATCGCAATGAATACCAGAATTTGAATGCCCTGTTTTCCAGATATAAACAAATCCATACCGAGGAGCGTGATGGCTTCCAGGCCTTAAGTGCTGTGTTACCCCCTGTTGAACGTCGTGCCGTGATATTGATTGATCCATCTTACGAAGTGAAAGCGGATTATCAAAATGTGGTGCAGGCTGTTAAGACGGCGCACAAGAAATTTGCCACGGGCGTATATCTGATCTGGTATCCGGTGGTAAACAGAAAATGGGCCACTAAGCTGGAACGTGATTTCACGGACAGCGGCATGCGTAATATTTTGCTGGCCGAATTAGCCATTCGTGCGGATGCAGAAGAAGCCGGTATGACAGCCAGTGGCATGATTGTGATTAACCCGCCCTGGCAATTGGCGGATTCGCTGAAAGTCGTGTTGCCTTTCTTGCAGAAAGAGCTGGCGGAAGAGGGTGGTGGATTTCGTCTGGAGCAACTGGTTGCCGAGTGATTTGCTTTTCAGCTTGCCGGCTGGAAATATTCGCCACAGTGGACACGGAGATCACAGAGAAAAACGTGTTAGTAAATCGTAGGGTGGGTATCGCCCACCAGTATAACGGTGGGCGATGCCTACCCTACTAATCTTATTCTGAAAAACGCAGTGTGACCTGTGAGTGCTTTTTTACGCAGCCAGCTTCAGCGTTGCAGCAATACTGTTGATTACTTTCATTTCATCCTTGCTGATCTTGGAACCAAAACCGAGGAAGCCGCCGGAAGATTCCGCAATTTCTTTTGCGATAGACATCAAGGACAGTTTGAAAATCTTGGCGTCATTGGCACTCAGCCTGGCATCGGCCAGATCGGTTACCGTCATTAATTCCTTAAGCGGGTTGATTTTGCCAGACAGCAAGCCGTTAATGAATTCCATGAAGTGAGGTAATGCTTCGGCCAGAATTCTGCTCAGTATCGGGCAACGGTATTTGCCGGCTTCAGCCAGAATTTTTGCGAATCTTTCGGCTTCTTTTTTGTCGAGCTTGCCATCAGCTACGGCGACAGCCAGAAAAATAATGAATGGTGAATTGAGCAGGGATTTCCATTCGGTTTCGCTGAATGTAATGGTTGCAGAATCAATGCTGATGGTGGTGTCACCCATGATGGTTCCTCTGGATACTAAAGGGTTGGAAGGCGGCGCGCATTCTGCCACTTCAGGATTTACTTATCAATCCGGTGCATCAGATGAGTTCGAGGATTTCCCGTGGGTGGCGGATTTGATAACTGGCTTTCCATTCTGTGGTGTTTTCCCGGTCGCCAATATAGCCATACAGGGCTACAACAGTTTGCATGCCGGCATTGTTGCCCGCTTCAATATCGCGTTGCGCATCGCCAATATAAATGCATTGTGCCGGTTCGCTGCCAGCGCGCAGGCAGGCATGAAGCATGGGTTCCGGATGCGGCTTGCGATTGAGTGTGGTGTCGCCGCTTACAATGGCGGCGGCGCGGTGTGACAAACCGATTTGCTGCATCAGCGGTTCGGTGAGCCAGCCGGGTTTGTTGGTGACCACGCCCCAGTTCATATTGTGTTGCTCGATGTGTTGCAACAATTCCGTCATGCCATCGAACAGTTTTGAATCTTCACATAAATGTGCCTGATAAATTTCGAGATAGCGTTTTTTCAGGCGATCAATTTCAGGTAGATTGTCGCCAAAACCGAGTTGCACCAGAGCTGCACTGCCGTTGGAAACAACTGGCCGAATGGTTTCATAGGGCAATGCATGTTTGCCTTCTTCGGCGAGTAACAGGTTCAGTGCCTTGGCCATGTCGGGCGCTGTATCAATGAGCGTGCCGTCGAGATCAAACAGCACGGTACGGATTCCGCTTCTTGTTTCTGGCATATCAGATTTCGCGTGTGTAATGCGCCATGTAATTCACATCGGCATCGCAGCCGAGTTTGTAGGCTTTGGTCAGCGGGTTATACGTCATGCCGGTGATATCATGCAGTTGCAAATCACACTGGCGGGCGCTGCTGTCAAGTTCCGAGGGTTTGATGAATTTGTTGTAATCGTGTGTGCCCTTGGGCAGCATGTCCAGAACATACTCCGCGCCCAGCACAGCCAGTAACCAGGCTTTTGGATTGCGATTGATGGTGGAGAAAAAAATTGCACCGCCGGGTTTTACCAGATGTGAACAGGCGCAAATGATGGATGCCGGGTCGGGTACATGTTCCAGCATTTCCATGCAGGTCACTACATCAAACATCCCGGCCTGTTTCTCTGCCAGTTGCTCGACGGTGATTTGCTGATAATCAATTTCAACACCGCTTTCCATGGCATGCAACTTTGCAACCGATAGCGGTGCCTTGCCCATATCAATCGCGGTAACGCTGGCGCCCATGCGTGCCATGCTTTCAGACAAAATGCCGCCGCCGCAGCCGACATCCAGTACTTTCTTGTTTTTTATCTGCGCGCGTTCATCGATGTAGCGCAAACGCAAGGGATTGATGTCGTGCAGGGGTTTGAATTCGGAATTGACATCCCACCAGCGCGCAGCCAGGGCTTCGAATTTTGCAATTTCGGCGGGATCGATGTTGAGTGTTGTCATGGTTTGTTGCTACTAATATCGCGTATAAAATTTTAGGTGGTTGCAAAACAAAAAAGAATATTTCACCACAGAGGACACGGAGGTCACAGAGAAAAGAATAATTATTTATCTCTGTGACCCCCGTGTCCTCTGTGGTAAAAGGCTTTTTATTCATTCAGCAATTTTTTCATTCCACGTCCGCACTTTCTGCAAAATCTTTTGTTCATCCAGTGTAGTGAGCGCGCGGTCTTTCAGTAAATGTTTACCGGCCACCCAGACATCTGTGACCTGTTCGCGGCCGGCACTGTACACCAGATGCGAAACCGGGTGATACACCGGTTGCATTTCAAGTGCGCTGAAATCAATGGCAACAATGTCGGCAAATTTGTTTTTTTCCAGTGAGCCGGTAACCGTATCCAGGTTCAGTGCGCGGGCGCCATTGAGGGTGGCCATGCGCAGAACCTGGCTGGCATTGATAGCGGCGGCGTTGCCGGCGACGCATTTGCCGATGAGGGCGGCGGTGTGCATTTCGCCGAGCATGTTGAGATCGTTGTTGCTGGCGCTGCCATCGGTGCCCAGCGCTACATTCACACCGGCGTCGAGCAGTTTTTGCACCGGGCAATAACCGCTGGCGAGTTTGAGGTTGGATTCCGGGCAGTGCACAACATGAGCGCCGGTCCTGGCCAGCAGGGCAATGTCGTCGTCGTTGAGCTGGGTCATGTGTACGGCGAGCAGATTCGGCGATACCAGCCCCAGGTTGGCTAATCGCTGCAATGGACGCAGGCCGGATTTTTTTACCGCTTCGTCCACTTCATGTGCGGTTTCATGCACATGCATGTGCACCGGCAAATCCATTTCATCGGACAGCATGCGTAATTTTTCCAGCGGTGCATCGGACACGGTATAGGGCGCATGCGGGGCAAAGGGGGTGCGGATCAGGGCGTCGCTGCGGTACTGGTCGCGCAACTGCAAGGCTTTCTCGATGTATTCATCGGCGTTGCCCGCCCAGATGGTGGGGAAGTCGAGCACGATCAGTCCGACGCAGGCGCGCATGCCTGCCTTGCGGGCAAGGCGGGCGGTGGTGTCGGGGAAAAAATACATGTCGTTGAAACAGGTGGTACCGGAGCGCAGCATTTCGGCCATGGCCAGTTCCGTGCCGTCGTGTACAAATTCCTCGCTCATCCATCTGGTCTCGGCTGGCCAGATGTGGTTCGACAGCCAGTCCATCAATGGCAGGTCATCCGCCATGCCGCGGAACAGGCTCATGGCAGCGTGGGTGTGTGCATTGATCAGACCGGGAATCAGTGCGTGGCTGATGCAGTGGTTTTCTATCTGGGCATTGAAGCGGAATCCGGCCTCGGCGGTGGGTAAAATTTCAACAATGCGGCCATCATGAATGGCGATACTGTGATGATTCAGTACCGGGTCACCCTGGGTGACGGGTATGACCCAGCGGCCATGGATTAAGGTGTCGATATTTTGCATGGCGGCAAGATACCTTCTGCTGCCGGTTGCGGCAAGTCATTAGCCCATCTAAAAAACATTTTGCCGCCATCCTTGCCAGCCATGCTTTTAGTGAAAAAAGGTGTTATAAAACCTGCCACGTTTATCAACAATAACCATGGAGAATCCAGATGAAGGTTTCAAAGAAAATGATGGGTGTGTTACCGGTAGCGGCCCTGGGTGCCGTAATGGTGTTTGGTTTGGCGGCCTGTAATCCCAAAGTATCGCGTGTCGACAGTGCGGCTGTTACCGATCTGAGCGGCAACTGGAACGATACCGATTCACGTCTGGTGGCGGATGAGATGATTCAGGATGTGCTGGCGCGTCCCTGGCTCAGCCGCTTCAACAAGGATCATGGCAAGGTACCTACGGTGATTGTGGGTACAGTGCGTAACCTCAGCCACGAACATATCAACACCCGCACCTTTATCAGTGATCTGGAAAAATCCCTTATCAATTCCGGTGATGTGGAATTTGTTGCCTCCGCTGGCGAACGCGAGGAAATCCGCAGTGAACGCAAGGATCAGGATCTGCATGCCAAGGAAGATACCCGCAAGGCCATGGGCCAGGAAGCCGGCGCCGATTTCATGTTGCAGGGTACCATCAACACCATTATTGATGCGGTAAAAGGTGAACAGGCCCGTTTCTATCAGGTGGACTTGCAGCTGATTGATCTTGAAAGCAACCGCAAGGTCTGGGTTGGCCAGAAAAAAATCAAGAAGACCGTTGAAAAGAGCGGTTTGCGTTTCTGATGCTATAAACAGCTATATCAAAGGCCGGTCATGTACCGGCCTTGATTTTGTGTGTTTTTCGCGTTACTCACCAAGGGGGTTTCATGTTTTTAAATCACGCTCAAAAAATGTTGCTGGTAGCCGCAGCCAGTCTGCTGCTGATGCAAGGGTGCGCAACCAGTGCGGAAAAATCGCTTGGAATGCGCCAGTCACTCATGCAGGGCCGGCCTGATCTGGCACTCACCACGGTTGAACAAAATGGTGAAACCAGTGATGTGATGACGAACATGAATCGCGGTTTGTTGCGACGCATGAATCGTGATTATGCGGGCAGCAATGAAGTACTTGAGGCAGCGAAGAAAGAAATTGAAGCGCTCTACGGTGTCAGTGTCACCGAACAGGCCGGTGCGGTAATTGCCAACGATGAAGCGATCAGCTTCAAGGGCGACCGTTATGAACAGGTGCTGGTGCATGCCTATATGGCACTGAATTACATTTCACTTGGGCAGATCGATGCAGCGCGTGTCGAAATGCTGCAGGCTGATGTCAAGATGATGGAGTGGGGTGAAACACCTGAAGAAGATCCATTTGCACGTTATTTGACCGGCATTGTATTTGAAGCGTTGGGTGAAGCTGATGATGCACGTGTTGCCTACAGCAAGGCAGTGGATGTGTATAAAAAAACCAAGTCCAGACACGGCCTGAATATACCTTCGCAACTTAAAAGCGATTTGTTGTTCAGCCTGAGCAAGACAGGTATGAACGATGAGTTGCAGCGCTACAAAAAAGAATTTGGCATGAATGGTTACAAAGCGCCGGCAACCAAGGGCATGGGTGAGCTGATTGTGCTCATGCACAACGGATTGGCGCCGCAACGTGATCAGACCGGCATTCAGATTTTTTCACCGGAGCTGGCCGGAAATATCCGCATCGCTATTCCAACTTATCCCAATCCGCCTGCCTATGTGAACCAGATTCGCCTGCAGGTGTCCGGCCAGCAAAAAGTGCTGGAACCGGTAGAAAATATTGACGGCCTGGCGCGTGCGGCACTGGAAGGCGATATTGCCGGTATTTCTGCACGAGCGCTGGCGCGCGCCGTGGTGAAGAAAAAAATGGAAAAGGAAGCCGGTGATCGCGGCGGCGGCCTGATGCAACTGGCCATGCTGGTAGTGAATACGGCATCGGAAATTGCAGATACCCGCTGCTGGAATACATTGCCACAGGAAATCCAGCTGGGTCGTGTTTATTTGCCGGAAGGCACACACCAGGTAAAAATGGACGTGATTGGCCAGACTGGTGCGGTTGTTGATACCTATGAAATGCCGGTTGTCATCAAGGCAAATCGTAAAACCATTATTTCTGAACACTGGGTTGCGCCACGTCCGTTGATAACAGCACCAGCTGAATCAGAAAATGCGACCACTACGGCTGCGAACGACACACACTAAAATTTCATATTCAAGGAAAATGAAATGAATACAGTTGCAAACAGAATTGCAGCAACCCTGGTAACGGGGTTGCTGTGTTTTATGCAAAACGTTTCGGCGGCATCCAAGCCCGACTGGGTGGAAGGCGATGCCGGCATGTACCCGAATGAGCAATATCTGGTGGCATCCGGCTCGGCATCGAATCCGGAACTGGCAAAGGATCGTGCGCTGGGTAATCTCGTAAAAATTTTTGAAACGCATATCAGGGAATCCACAACCACGCAATCCGATACCAAAGTGCAGGTAAAAGACGGCAAGGAAAGCTACACCAAGGATCAGCGCCTGGCACAACAAATCAATATTCATACCGACAAGGTTGTGCAGGGTGCGCGGATTGCCGAAACCTGGCTTGATACATCTGTGCAGATGCATTACGCGCTGGCGGTGCTTGATAGGGCACAGGCAGGCAATAACATGCGTGATGAAATGCGCCGGCTCGATGATGAAACCAGTGCGGAGCTGGCGCGCAGTGATGCGCAATCCGATGTGCTGTTATCCATGTCGGCATTAAACCAGGCTGTGCAGTTGCAGCGCGAACGCGAAGCCCTGCAAAAAACACTGAAAGTGATTGACCTCAGCGGCAAGGGTTCGCCAGCAAAATGGAACATGGCGGATTTGCGCGGCAAACTTGAATCCAGACTGCAATCCTTGCGCATTGCAACCAGTGTGGGTACGGATTCATATGGCAAGCTCGATCAGATTCTGCGTTCAGCCATGGGCAATGCCGGATTTCCATCGGCGGGAAATGATGCGGCATTTACCCTGGTGGCGGATCTTGAAACCCAGGATCTGGGCCTGCGTGAAGGCTGGTACTGGTTGCGCGGCAAACTCAGTATCAAGCTGGTTGAACCCAATGGTAAAATTCGCGGTCGCAAGGAATGGCCATTGAAAGTTTCTGCATTGCAACGCAATGATGCCGAAAGCCGAATCATGACGCAGGTTGCGCAAAAACTGAATCAGGAACTCAAACCCGCCATGTTGTCATTTGCAACGAGCGCAAATTAAGAAATATCCGCTGTGAATTAATTTAACGCCTGATCCGGGCGCGGTGTAACCAAACCCGGGGGTACTTTCCCGTTTCTGAAACTTATGAACAAACTACACGATTCCATTCGCGCTGTTGTCTGGCGTAACGATGTCCTGCATCTTCTGGATCAACGCATTTTGCCCGCGCAGCAACAATATATTGAATTGCGTACAGCCACAGATACCGCAAAAGCCATTCGTGACATGGTGGTGCGCGGTGCGCCGGCCATCGGTATTGCAGCGGCTTACGGCGTTGTTCTGGCTGCGCGTGAATGTTATCGGCGTAATCCGCAAAACTGGAAGAAGGATATTCAGGCGGATATGAAAATACTGGCTGATTCACGTCCCACGGCTGTCAATTTATTCTGGGCGCTGGATAAAATGAAACAGCTGATTGCTGTTACTGAATCGGA
>JAUPMA010000306.1 GCA_030836935.1 Pseudomonadota bacterium
TAAACCGATGACGGCGTGCGGAAACCCGCGCCATGCAACACCGCTGGCCAGAACAGGGTGTGGAAGCGTGCAATGTCCTTGCCGATGAAATGCACTAATCGGGTTTTGGAATCGGCATTCCAGTATTCGTCGAAATTCAATCCGGATTTGCTGCACAGGTTTTTGAAACTTGCCATGTAGCCAATCGGCGCATCCAGCCACACATAAAAATATTTGCCGGGCGCGCCGGGAATTTCAAAACCCCAGTAGGGTGCGTTGCGGGAAATGTCCCAGTCCTGCAAACCTTCGGCAAACCATTCTTTTTGTTTGTTGGCGATTTCGCTCTGGGTGTGGCCGGCGTCCAGCCATTGATCGAGAAATTTCTGGAAGTCACCGAGTTTGAAAAAATATTGTTCGGAATCTTTTTCAATGGGTGTGGCACCACTCACCGCCGAGCGCGGATTTTTCAGTTCGGTGGGTGAATAGGTGGCGCCGCAGGCTTCGCAGTTGTCGCCGTATTGATCAGCGGCGCCGCATTTGGGGCATTCGCCCTTGATGAAACGATCGGGCAAAAACATTTCGGCTTGTGGATCGTACAACTGGCGCACAGTGCGCACGGCAATGTGGCCGGCCTGTTTTAATTTCAGATAAATGCCGCTGGCGAGTTCGCGGTTTTCGTCGGAATGGGTGCTGTAGTAATTGTCGAAGCTGATTAAAAATTCGGCAAAGTCGGCGCGGTGTTCGCCGTTGATGCGGTCAATCAATTGCTGCGGCTCAATGCCTTCCTGGCGGGCGCGCAGCATGATCGGGGTACCGTGGGCGTCGTCGGCGCAAACATAATGGCAGGTGTGGCCGCGCATTTTCTGGAACCGCACCCAGATGTCGGTCTGGATGTATTCCACCAGGTGGCCCAGATGAATCGGGCCGTTGGCGTAGGGGAGAGCGCTGGTTACGAGTATTTTTTGTTGATCTGTCATGTTCTTGGGCCGGTTTGCGGGGCGCTAAAAGTAGCAGGAAGCGGGGGAGAATTCTATTTGCGTACAGGAGCGGGCCACGCCCAGTTAAGTACAAAGGTTAAAGTTTAAAGTAGCGAGGAACGTTTTCCTTTGAACTTTAAACTTTAATACTTAAAGATGGCCCGCTCCTGCAAAAAATCCGGGTCAGATCCTGAATTGCCCGACCAGTGATTGCAGCTGTCCGGCCAGCCGCGCCAGATCTTCGCTGGCAATGGCGGTTTGATGCGCGCCCTGGCCGGATTGTTCAGTACTCTGGCTGATGTTGACGATGTTGCGGTTGATTTCATCGGCTACGGCGCTTTGTTCTTCGGCGGCGGAGGCGATTTGTGCGTTCATGTCATTGATGGTGGCGACGGCGCGGGTAATGGAGTCAAGCGATGCGCCCGCCTGCGTCACCTGCTTGACACCGGCCTGGGCCTGGGCGGTGCTGGCTTCCATGACTTTCACGGCATTGCCGGCGCCAGCTTGCAGCCGCTGGATCATGGCCTGGATTTCAGCCGTGGATTTCTGGGTGCGCGAGGCCAGGGTGCGTACCTCGTCGGCCACCACAGCAAAGCCGCGGCCCTGTTCACCGGCGCGGGCGGCTTCAATGGCGGCGTTGAGCGCCAGCAGGTTGGTTTGTTCGGCGATGCCGCGAATCACGTCAAGCACAGTGCCTATGGCATCACTTTCCTGTTCCAGCTGATGAATGACGCCGGCGGCCGCTTCCACATCCCTGGCCAGGTTGCCGATGGTGGCAATGGTCTGGCTGACGATCTGCTTGCCGGCCAGTGCTTCCTCGTCGGCATTGCGGGCGGCCGAGGCGGCATCACCGGCATTGCGTGCCACTTCGCGCACCGTGGCATTCATTTCATTCATGGCCGTGGCGACCTGTTCGGTTTCCGACTGCTGCTTGCCGATGTTGGCGTTGGTTTCCTTGGTGATGCAGGACGTTTCCTCGGCGGCGGCGGCCAGTTGCATGGAGGCGCCGGTAAGTTGCTGGATCGTGCCATGAAAACGCTCACTCATGCGGTTGAAGGCCTGGGCAATCTGGGCCAGTTCGTCTGTGCCCTGGCTGGCGGCGCGGGCAGTCAGATTGCCGGAGGCCAGCTGTTCGGTGGCCTGGCCCAATTCTGCTACGGCGCGGCTGATGCCGCGGATGGTGGTCATGGCGAGCAAAGTGCCGAGGCCGATACCGCCAACCATGAGTGCAATGGCGATGTTGCGGATGGAAATGCGTTCTGCCTGCGCCTGTTTGAATTCCGCCTCGGCCACATCCAGTTGCAGGTGCAGCAGTTTTTCGGCAGCGGCATTGGCGGGTTCAAAGCTCGTATTAACCTGGGTCAGCAGGATGCGGTTGGCCTCGAAGTATTCGCCGGCTACCAGCGCAGCCACTGCCGGCTTGAGGCCTTCATGGACAAAAACGCCGCGGGTGCTGGCAAATTCTTCCGCCAGCGCCTTTTCTTCATCGGTAAGGTAGGTGGCCATATATTCCTTCCACAGGACGCTTATCTCGCTGATGTTGTCATTAA
>JAUPMA010000307.1 GCA_030836935.1 Pseudomonadota bacterium
AATCAGTTATCTGATCTATGTAGCAAGTGGCAAGGTTCAAGTTGCAAGGAAGAGCTTTTGCTTGCTACTTGCTACTTGCTACTTGCTACTTGCTACTTGCTACTTATTCCTCATCTTCGCCAAGTTCATCTTCATAAGCCGATGCACTCAACAGATTTTCAATATCATCTTCGTCGTGCGGGCGCACCTTGAAAATCCAGCCTTCATCATAGGGTGAGTTATTGATGAGTTCGGGCGCGTCAACCAGGGCCTGGTTGGTATCCAGAATTTCGCCGGCAACCGGCATGTAGATATCGGAAGCTGCTTTCACCGATTCCACCACACAGCAGGCACCACCGGCTTCAAGTTCGGCACCCACTTCGGGCAATTCCACAAACACGATATCGCCCAATGCGGACTGCGCATGATCGGTAATACCGATGGTGACAGTGCCATCATCTTCCTGGCGCACCCATTCGTGCGTGCCGGTGTAAAACAGTTCGGATGGAATTTCGCTACTCATGATGTCCTCTCATACTTTCTGAGTTTGATTGCTCGAATAATTCGAATCTAGATAACCGCTGCGCCATCGCGCACAAACACCGGCTTGACTACGCGTGCCGTGTGCAACTTGCCGCGAATGTCCACCTGACATTCGGTGCCGGTTGCAGCAGGAACACGTGCCAGTGCCACGGATTTTTTCAGAGTCGGTGAAAATGTGCCACTGGTAATTTCACCTTCGCCGACGCCCGGCGCTACCACTTTCTGGTGACCACGCAACACGCCCTTGTCTTCCAGTATCAGGCCAACGAATTTTTGTTTGACGCCGGCGGCTTTTTCTTTTTGCAGGGCATCGCGGCCAATGAACTGGCGCTCGGCCGGTTCCCAGGCAATGGTCCAGTTCAAACCGGCGATCAGCGGCGAAACAGTTTCGTCCATGTCGGTGCCGTAAAGATTCATCCCGGCTTCGAGGCGCAGGGTATCGCGCGCACCCAGGCCACAGGGTTTGACGCCGGCGTGCGCCAGCTTGTCCCAATAATGTGACGCCTCGGATTCCGGCAACATGATTTCAAAACCGTCTTCGCCGGTATACCCGGTGCGGGCAACAAACCACTCGCCGCTGGCGGCGCCGTAAAACTTGCCGAGTTCGGCCGCGGCTTCGCTGGCGTCAATGGGCAGGGTTTTCAGTGCCTTGGCGCGCGCCTGCGGGCCTTGCACGGCAATCATGGCGAGATCATCGCGCACCGCCACATCCACCTTGAAGGGTGCCGCCTGTTTTTTGATCCAGGCGATATCTTTGTCACGGGTGCCCGCATTCACCACCATGCGGAACCAGTCATCACGCATGAAATACACAATCAGGTCATCAATCACGCCGCCTTTTTCATTGAGCATGCAGGAGTACAACGCCTTGCCTGGATCTTTCAGTCGCGCCACATCGTTGGCGAGCAGGTATTGCAGAAACGGACGCACGGCATCGCCAGTGAGATCGAGCACGGTCATGTGCGATACGTCGAACATACCGGCATCGGTGCGCACCTGATGGTGTTCGTCGATCTGGGAACCGTAATTGATGGGCATTTGCCAGCCGGCGAAATCAACGATCTTGCCGCCGTATTGCACATGCTTGTCGAACAGAATGGTTTTTTGACTCATAAGGGCTCTCTTCAAAATGAATGTCCCGCAGCGACACCAACCTGCCCTCTCCCCTTGCGGGAGAAGGAGAACCAACGGCAGAGCCGGTGGCGGGAGAGAGGCAGGGTTGTCGCACGGGCATTCTGCTGGGACACGCGATTAACATGTCCGTTAACAAATACACGGCTGAGCAAATTACCCCTCTGTCCTGATACCTGAGAGATAGACAGCCTGCGGCTGTGTTCCCCTTCGGTGGGCCTCTTGATTAAAATCGGGCCGCTCTCCAGAGCCGATTTGTTCCATACATCACCGCCCCTCACCCCCCATCGGCTCTCGCCGATGGTGCCTCCCTCTCCCGCTGAAAAGAGCTGGAGAGGGGAAGCTGGAGTCGCCAGGCGACATGTTGATGAAGCAGGACCGCAGTTCATTTGCCTGAGCGTTTCCGGGCGGTTGCGCCTTCGGCGCCGCGCTGCATGTGTGCCTGCGCGGACTCTCCTGCGGTCTTGAAAATCGAGGCGGCACTATAAACCAGACGCCAGATTGAAGCCATGACCGCCGGGGAAAAATATCCTTTACCCTGCGCCCATTGTCGAAGCCGCCGAACTCTGGAATCATCCCCACTCTGACCCGGGAGGCCCCCATGGAAACAAGCATTGATCAATTCATCCAGCACATCAGCACAAATCCGTTCTATCAGGCATGTTTGATCCTGATTGGCGGCCTGCTGATTGCCAAACTGGTCAACATCATCATTAGCCAGGTGGTATTGCGCATCACCAGACAAACGCCGTCTGATCTGGATGACAAAATTGTTCACGTTTTGCGCCCGGCCCTGTTCTACTCGATACAGCTGGTCGCCTTGGCCCTGGCCCTGGATCTGGTGCTGCCCGCACACGGTTACTGGCCGTCACTCATTCTGAAAAGTCTGGCTGTCGTCTTGTGGATGGTGTTTTTTGTACGCACCGTGAAGATTGTTTTGCGCACCTTCAGCAATGAACAACGCACCCCCCTGATTAACGCCCAAACCCTGCCGCTGTTTGAAAACTTCGGCATCATGGTGGTGCTGGGCGCGGCAACCTATGCTTTCTTCAGCATCTGGGGCATAGATATGACGGCGTGGCTGGCGTCGGCCGGTATTGTCGGTATTGCCGTGGGTTTTGCTGCCAAGGATACGCTGGCTAATTTATTTTCCGGTGCACTCATCATTGCCGACGCGCCTTACCAAATTGGTGATGTCATTGTGCTTGAATCCGGCGAACGCGGTGAAGTCACCCACATCGGCATACGCAGCACGCGCATACAAACACTAACCGATGTTGAGATTACCGTTCCCAATGCCATCATGGGTAACACCAAAATCATTAACGAATCCGGCGGCCCCAGCAAAAAAACCGGTGTTATGGTCAGCGTTGGCGTCGCCTATGGCAGCGACATCGACAAGGTAAAAAAAATTTTGCTGGACGAGGCCGCCGCCAATAACGAAGTGTGCAGGGAACCGGCGCCGAGCGTGCGTTTGCGACAATTCGGCGCATCGAGTCTCGACATTGATTTATGGTTCTGGATAACCGACCCATTGCAGCGCGGCAGAATGACGGATGCACTGAACACGTCCATCTACAAACGCTTTCAGGCAGAAAATATTGAAATCCCGTATAGCAAGCAGGATGTCTTCATCAAGGAACTACCGGTACAAAAATAATGCTGAAAAAAATCATTAAAATATTTCTTTTTCTCGCCGGCATGCCGTTATTGCTGCTGGTACTGGCAATCGCGTACAACAATTCC
>JAUPMA010000308.1 GCA_030836935.1 Pseudomonadota bacterium
CAGCAGGGATTTTATCTTGCCCATCAGTTCGGCTTCTTCTGCCGGTTTGACAATGTAGTCACTGGCACCCTGGCGTTGCGCCCACAAGCGGTCCGTATCCTGATCCTTGCTGCTCAGCATGATGATGGGGATATGCTGCGTAGCGGTATTCTTGCTGATCTGGCGCGTTGCCTGAAAGCCGTTCAGTCCGGGCATCACCACATCCATCAAAATCAGATCGGGCAGATCGGCTGACGCACATTCAATTGCGCGTTCGCCATTCTCGGCAACCAGCACCTGATGCCCGTGTTTTTGCAGGATTTTGGTAAGACTATGCAGCTGCGTCGGGGAATCATCTACAACAAGTATTTTTGCCATGTGAATGCCTTGCTCACTTCCCTGATCATTTTGGTTACGGAATATTGTTGTTCACAATCCTAGCCTATTCTGGCAATTTCGCTGGCGTTTCCCGTTTAATGCCAGAGGCAATCACCGCCGCCTGTCCGGCGTTTATCTACGCCAATCCCGAAGCCTTACTGAAATGACCAGTCGTGCAGTACCGGCACCCTGAAAAGCTGCCCCTGATAATCAAATATCACACTGTCCGGCGTAATTTGCAGCAGGGTCAGCCCGGACAATAACGCATCGCCTTCACTCATCGACCGGCCATTGATAATGACGCTGCGCTGGCGCGGATTGGCTGAATAGACATGCCCGGCAAACTGCATGGACGGAATGGATTGCTGCAGCAGGGATGGCAGCTGCTCGATGAATGGCACGGCGTCGGGCTGGATTTCCTGCCGTGGCGCTTCCGTCATTACCGGTTTTGCCACCGGTGATAGTGACGGTGGCGGCGCCATGACTGGTGCCGGAGGCACACTGACTGTTGGCGGTGCAGGAGTTTCCACCGCAGCCGCCACAGCCGCCGGCCCTGTCGCCGCCGGTGGCGCAGCGGGTTCCGCCCAGGGACGTAACCAGCCCAGCAAAAAAACCAGTGCCAGCAGCGTTATACCCAGTGCCCCGGCTACCCAATACGGCCAGCGCGCCGTGGATGGCCCGGCAACCGCCACGCTCTGATGCAGGGTTTGCAGATCCGGCACCTGGCCACGGCTGCGTTCCTGCTGGGATTTTTTCAGGGCTTCAAGAATGTATGACATCAGTCCTGGCCTTCGGCGAGCTGAACCAGTTTCGGTTCCACCGCGCCACTGGCTTCATTAAGATGAATCAGGGTTTGCACGCCGGCTACGCCATCGGCGAGCAGGCCCTGCTCCAGCTGAAACTGTTTTACCTGCTCTGCCAGCAGCGCGTCATATTCGCCGGATTCAACCAGCGGCACAGCCGGATTCATCTGGCTGAATTTTTGCCGCAGCCACAACACATCGGTGCCGCTGTAACCTACATGCATCATACCGGTGTAGCCCGGCGGCCGTTGCCACAGCAATATGAATTCACCACGCCAGTAATCCTGCAAGCCGGCAACCGGCAAATGCTGTTTTGTCCCGGCCAGATCCAGCACCGCCGTTTCATCAATCACGGCAAGCAGCGTGGCAAACAGGGCATCACCGTTTGCATCATAAAGCTTCAGGATCACCGGCCGGTTATAGGCATAGAGCCTGTCCATGTCGCCGGTTTCGGTCAAACAATCCAGCGCATTCAGTTGCGCAAAAAAACAGGGCGTGCCGTGCTGCTCCGGCTGGTAATCAAACTGCCACAGCGTAAACAGGGACTGGAAAGCCAGCACATAACTGCGCAGGGCATGATCGGCATCCGGCCAGATGATTTGCGATGTAACCACCGGTGTTGCGACAACTGCGGGCGGTGGCGGTGGCGGCGATGGCAATGCCTCGGCCGGCGGCGGGATTTCTTCCGCCAGCGGTTCAACCACCACCGGTTTTTCATATCCGTAATTAAACCAGACCAGTGTAACCAGCAGCGCCAGCAACAGACCCAGCAGCGCAACCCGCACACGCTGATGATCCGGGCGGGCGCCAAACACTTCATCTGCGGCGCGATTCAGGATGGCGACATTCGCCTGCGATTTGTTCTGCACATACGCGCCCAGCAGGGCACGGTCGCACAACACATTAACCAGGCGCGGCACACCGTTGCTTAACTGGTGCAACCGCCGCAGGCTGGCATTGCCGAACAACGGCTCGCGACAACCTGCCACCAGCAAACGATGCTGCACATAGGCGCGGGTTTCGGCCAGGTTGAGCGGCTCCAGGTGATAACGTGCGGTAATGCGCTGCGATAATTGCGACATGGAAGGCTGCGCCAGTTGCTCGCGCAACTCCGGCTGGCCGAGCAAAATAATCTGCAGCAACTTGCGCTCGGCGGTTTCAAGATTGGTGAGCAGGCGCAACTGCTCCAGCACATCGGCGGCGAGATTCTGCGCTTCGTCAATCAGCACCACCGTGTTCTCGCCACGCGCATGCGCCGCCAGCAAATCACGGCTGATGGCATCCACATGCGCCTTGATGCTGTCCTGCTGTGCTGGCCGCTCGATATGCAATTCATCACACACCGATTGCAGCAATTCCAGCGCACTCATCATCGGGTTCAGCACCAGCGCCAGCCGCGTGTTGCGCGGAATCTGTTCCAGCAGGCAACGGCTCACTGTAGTTTTGCCGGTGCCCACATCGCCCGTCAGCAAAATAAACGCACCACTGGATTTCAGGCCATAGAGCAAATGCGCCAGTGCCTCGCGATGGCGCTCACTCATGTAGAGATAACGCGGATCGGGCGCGATGGAGAAAGGGAGTTCGTTGAGGCTGAAGTGTTGCTGGTACATGGGCGGGCATTATAGGGTACGAGAGCGCGGAAACAAAAAAGCCGGCGAATGCCGGCTTTTTTGCTGCCAATCAGTTTGCGGTTACTGATTGTCCTGTTGCACTTCGTTGCCCAGGTCGATGTACGACTGATTAATGCCTTGCTGCAATATGACATTTTCTCCCATGGACTTCAGTAATTCAGTTGCTAATTGAATTTCGCTTGGTGATGACTTGCTGTTGTAACCACACGTCGCTACAGCAGTGTTTACACAAGTAGTAGGGTTATATTGATATGAACAAATGTAGTCACCACCAATTTGATACCAGGCATCAGTACTGTTGGCGCACGCTTCTAAATTGCCGCCACTATCGCATGTGACCACAGCACCAAAATAACTGGAACAAACTGTCTCCGGTTCAACTTCACACGCCACAATCTGGCTACCGACAAACAGAACAAAAATAACTTTAATCAGGTTTTTCATGTTTTCGTCTCCGGTTTGGTTACATAATCAGGCTTTGATTCATTGTATTATCCAGCAAACGGTGATTCCGGCATCCTCCAAAAGAATGACCCGGATTCATGCCGGCCATGTCTTGGCCTTCTGCCACAATTCTTCCAGCTCATCACTGTGACACTGCTGGATATCACGCCCCTGCTGCTGCAACTGCTGTTCAATAAAACCAAAACGTTTTTCGAACTTGTGATTGCACTGCCGCAGTGCTTCCTCGCTATCCACATCCAGGTGCCGCGCCAGGTTCACGCAGGTAAACAGCAGATCACCCAGCTCTTCGCGCTGGGCAGATTGGTCACCCGACTGCATGGCTGCACGCAGTTCCGCAATTTCTTCATTTAGTTTATCCAGCACCGGCGCGATGGCCGGCCAGTCGAAACCAACCCGTGCTGCCCGCTTTTGCAGTTTTTGTGCGCGCTTGAGCGCCGGCAGGGATCTGGCGACACCTTCCAGTATAGAAGCCTTTTTTTCATCTGCCAGTGCATCCCGCTCGGCGGCCTTGGTTTTTTCCCAGTTGTCATGCACCGCCTGCTCAGTATCAAATCTGGCATCGGCAAACACATGCGGATGACGGCGCACCAGCTTGTCGTTAATGCCATCGACTACATCCGCAAATTCAAACAAGCCCCGCTCTTTTGCCATTTGCGCATAGAACACCACCTGGAACAGCAAATCACCCAGCTCCGATTTAAGTTCGCGCATGTCGCCGCGCTCGATGCTGTCGGCCACCTCATAAGCTTCCTCCAGCGTGTAAGGCACAATGGTTCTGAAAGTTTGTTTGATGTCCCATGGACAACCGGTTTGCGGATGCCGCAGGGCGGCCATGATGTCGAGAAGTTGCTGAATGTTTTTCATGCGATGTCCGATATATGTTGTTTGCCCGGTTCAATCCGTCCTGACCCCAACGCCATTAAGTTAAGGCGCACCTGCAACAAATTCATCCTTAATGACATTGGAACTACCCCGTACAACCGGGATAGTCACTCACTTGCAAAAATACTGCACTGCATTAATTTTCAGTCAAAACAAAAAGGGCGGTCAAACCGCCCTTTTTTAATTCACGCGCGTCTTCACACTTCAAAAATCAATCCGCACCCCGAAATGTCCGTTGCCATCCATTTCATCGTATTCAGAACCACCTTCCAGTTCATATTCCATGTAACGATAACCGATATAGGCGCGCGCACTCGGCGTCACTTCCAGCTCCACGGCAAAACGATATTCGTTGTATTGTTCGGCATCGCTGAAACTGGTGATGCTGGGCGCAATGAATCCCTCAACCAGAAAGGCGACAGGTGTTGACGAGGGGATGACATAACGCACCTGAATACCTACAGCAAGTGCGCCGGCATCGGCATCGGGTGTGGTGTCATCCAGTTTGGCCATGGACAATTTGGCACCAACACCGAATTTCAGTGCGCGGTTATTGCCGGCGCTGCTGCCGGTAACAATGCCGCTGAGATTCAGTTGCATGTCATCCGTTTCGTTAAAGAAAGCACCCATGCCGATATCCAGGCCGCCATAACCGAATGTGGATGACTTGGTAAGGTATGTGATTTCGGCGGCTTCGTTGGCAAGCTTGATATCAAAACCGGCGGCATTCGCCTGTACCGGAATAATGAATGCTGCCGCAACAAACAGAAATTTCTTGAACATAAATCACCTTGGGGTTAAGTCGGTCTGATGCGCGGCATCATACACAATGAAAGCCGTGAAAAACAGGCAGCAAATCACACTGTCTGGTAGTAGATATTCTGCGGATGCCGCGCCTGGGCGAAGAACAGCCAGCGCTCAAGCAACAGGCCCGTATACTGCACAACAAACGCGCCTGTCAGCACAATAATATTATTGTTTTGCATGCCGGCCATCAGCAACAGGACGGGCGCTACAAATACCAGCGCCATGAATATCCACTTTACGGATTGCAGGAACATGGCTTTTTTGCCGTGAAAATATTCGCGCGTGTTGTAGCTGCCGCCCATCGCCCCCTGCGCCATTTGCACAATCTGGCTGTGGCGCACGCCAATTGCGCTGCGAAGAGTGGATTTGTATTTGAGTTGTGAATTGCGAATCAGCGACGCACTGCGTGAAATAAATGCTGCCACGGTAATGATGATGGCCCAGGTGCCATAAAATGGAGTGAGATCCGGCGCTGCCTCATGTGAAAACGCCGTTGCCAGGGTAAAACCGCTGGCGGTACCCAGCAATAAATAATTAATGACTGTCAGCGGGCTTGACCATTCCTGCAAAAACCGGATGGAAGCGTAAATCATGGCGGTGCAAAGAAACAGCAAAAAAACAGCCAGCGAACCCAGCGCACCCGCCAGCAGGCTGGCATGAAAAGTCACACCGGTTCCGGTAGTGGCGATCACCGCATCCCAGCCCATGAAATGCATGGCACCATAAACAAACACAAACAGCATAACGATCGGCAACACAATCACTTCACGCGACAACCAGGATGTGCGCCACATCGCCGCCGCTCTCCAGGCACGCTCGGGATGACCCAGATGAAAAAATGATGCCAGCAAACCGGAAACCAGAAATGACAACGCAATCAGACTGCCCGCTGCATAAAAACCGCTGCTGTCCTGCGCCGGTAAAAATTGTGCGGCAGCATAGGACTGGCCGGTAAACAGCGCCAGAAACATACCCTGACCAACACCGATCAGCGTGGTGAGAAAAATTACTGAAAACGCGGGATGCATAAAATCTCCTGAAACAAGTTGCAAGCAACAAGGTTCAAGTAGCAAGCAAAAGCCTTTCCTTGCAACTTGCTACTTGATCCTTGCTACTCATACGGCGAATAAAATTGTTATCCGCACAATACATTTCATTAAATAATCGAAACCAACACCAACTACCAGCTGGTTGAATCATCCAGCGTCGGTTCAGTAACCGGTGCCGAAGGTTTGCGTTGTTCTTTCTTCAGCGGATTATCCGCACGCACCAGTTCGTCTTCATGAATATGCAAACGTGTTTTACGTCGCGGCAGATAATGATTGGACGGATTGGTGCCCCATTCCGGCATCAGGGCATAACCGCCCTGTTCGCGAATAGCTACGGATACCTGCGATTGCGGATCGTGAACATCACCAAACAAACGCGCTGATGTCGGACAGGCCAGGACGCATGCCGGTTTGCGTTCGCTTTCCGGTAATGATGTGTCATAAATGCGGTCCACACACAGCGTGCATTTTTTCATTACTTTCTGGTGTTCATCAAATTCCCGCGCGCCAAACGGGCAGGCCCATGAACAATATTTGCAGCCGATGCATTTGTCGTAATCCACCAGCACAATGCCGTCGGATTCGCGTTTGTAACTGGCACCAGTCGGGCACACCGGAACGCACGGCGCGTCTTCGCAATGCAAACAGCTTTTTGGAAAGTGAATGGTTTCGGTATTGGGAAAACATCCTACTTCGTAAGTTTGCACACGATTAAAAAAAGTTCCGGTCGGATTCTTGCCATAAGGATTATCATCCGACATGAATCCCGCCGGGCCGGATGTATTCCATTCCTTGCACGAAGTGACACAGGCATGACAGCCTACACACACATTCAAATCAATTACCAGTGCGAGTTGCGTCATTTTTTCTCTCCTGCCTGCCGGAACAGGCCGGCAAAAAAACCTTGCCAGCGGCGACGTTCACCGGTGCCGGGCAGGGCCGGCATGGCAGCAAATTGCGGAAAGGTTTGTTGCGGTTCGCCGACTTGTGCGCGATACACGCGCACGCGCACATCGTACCAGCCAGCCTGTCCGGTTACCGGATCGGAATTGGATAAATGCCTGCCCGCTTCGCAGGAAGGCAATTCTTCGCTGATTAAATGATTCAGCAAAAATCCAAGTTGTGATTCATTGGCATTCTGTTCCAGGTTCCACGCGCCGCTGGCCTTGCCGATGGCATTCCAGGTCCACACGGTTCCCGGCTCCACCGCTTCGGAAAATCGCGCCATGCAACGCACCCGGCCATGCATGGATTCCACCCATATCCAGTCGCCGTCACCAAAGCCTTCTTTTTCGCCAACGCCCGGATGCATGTACAAATAATTGTGCGCATGAATTTGCCGCAGCCAGGCATTTTGCGAATCCCAGGAGTGATACATCGCCATCGGTCGTTGCGTAATTGCATTCAGCGGGTAGCGGTGTTTATCGGTTAATTGCGATTCCAGTGTTTCAGAATAAAACGGCAATGGATCGAAATGTTCAATGATGCGGTTTTTCAGTTTTTCCGGTGGCCGGCGCGTGCCATATTTGCCTTGTGCGGCAAGACGGAATTTTTGCAGCACTTCAGAATAAATATGGATATTGATCGGCTCGGCATAGCGGGTCAGACGATGCTCCTGCGCCCATTTCAGGTAACCCATGTTCCAGTTGCGCATGTACTGGTACGACTTGGGCAAATGGTATTGATAAACACAATTATTTTTGGCGTACATTTCCCATTGATTGAGATTGGGTTCGCCCTTCATGAATTTTTCGCCGCCCTTGCCGCGCCAGCCGGCAAGAAAACCGATGCCGGAGCCGGTTTCGGTTTCGTAGTTGATAATGAAATCGGGATAGTCGCGGTATTTGCGCGTGCCGTCGGCTTTAACAAAGGCGGGCAATTTCAGGCGCGAACCAAGTTCCACCAGCACTTCCTGAAACGGTTTGCATTCACCGGTTGGTGGCAGCACCGGAATACGCACCGAATCCACCGGGCCATCGAATTCCGAAATTGGCCTATCCAACATCGACATCACGTCATGGCGTTCGAGATAAGTGGTATCCGGCAGCACCAGGTCG
>JAUPMA010000031.1 GCA_030836935.1 Pseudomonadota bacterium
ATTGACATCAATGCGTGCGCCATCATGAATATCAGCCAGTGCATGGTGAACACCCTGTGCATCAATCATCATCAGTTTGCTGTGATCAAATGCTCCGGAGCGGATATAAAACACCGTACCATCTGCAGCAATACTGGTGCCGGAAGTAAAATAGCCGGTGTCCGTAATGCGATTACCGGCTACCACGCCCTGCTGCAAAAGCTGTTGTATCTGCGGCTGGTATTTTTGCTGGAGCCAGAGAGCAAAATCCTCCCAGATTTCTGTAACATCCCTATCGAATAACTGACGGGTGTTGGTGTTAATCATGAAAGGAATAATATTGTTGCTGTAATTGGCAATCAGTGCATTGATCGCCTCATCACCATATTGCTCACTCAGAAATTCATAAAAATGCACGCCATAAAGATAATGTGATGTACCCATGGGCCAGCTGCGTATGGGCAAATTGACCTGACTGACAGGCTTGATGCCTTGCGCCACTTCCATGCGCATCATCATGGCAAACAGACTGCTCTGGCCGCGCCCGATGCCCTGCGCGCTGCTGGTTTCGTAATGGGTTGCCAGACCCTCGGTAAACCAGCCCGGCTGAAACATGTTGGGAAATAACAAGAAGTGGCGGCCAAAAATATCACGCAAATTCCGCGCGCCGCCGCTTGCCTTGTCGAGATGCAGAATGTGGGTGTATTCGTGGGTAATGAGCAGTTCCAGCCAGTCACTGAAATCTTCCAGCGAATTGGCATTATCCGGCGGTGCCAGAAACAGCACGCTGCGGTTGAACGGAAACGGCAGGGCATATCCATTCGGCTGATCTGTTTCATCACTGATAACCAGATGGGTTTTTGCATCTGGCTGCCAGTTCAGTCGTGGTGATAATTTTGTGTGAACGCGCTCGGCAACATCAGCGGTTTTCCAGGCAAGGGATTCATTGCCCAGGGCAAAATGAATTTCAAAATGACTGGTTGAAATGGTTTGCCAGATCAGTCCTGGATCAATGGCATAGGCTGATCCGGAAAAAAGGAAAAATAAAAATCCTTTAATAAATTTCATGACAATAAATCTTATTCCTTGAGACCCATCCAGATCAGCAAACTGCCAATTCCGGAAAACAGCCAGGTAAGTACGGGCACGCCAAAAACAAGTTGCTGCAATATTTCAATCATGCCAATGGTAAGCAGGCCGCCAAGAAACAAAGTACAGCCGGCCAATACAAAGCGTGTTTGCTGCTGATTGTGTTTCAGTGATTTATGCAGCCGCGCAATTTCTCCGGTTTGCTGCCGCGTATGATCCGCGTGCGCAAGATGATGCAGTGTCTGATAAATCAGGCCAGGAAGTTCGGGGAGTTTCTCGCCAATAAAAGGCAGATTTTTTGCCAGTCCTCTGGACATGGCGTGGAAACCAACCTGTTCACTCATCCATGTTTCAAGAAATGGTTTGGCAGTTTTCCATAAATCCAGATCGGGATATAACTGGCGGCCAAGACCTTCGATGTTGAGCAATGTTTTTTGCAACAGAACCAGTTGCGGTTGTACTTCCATATTAAAGCGGCGCGCTGTCTGGAACAGGCGAAGCAGCAAGTGGCCAAATGAAATATCCTTCAGCGGCTTTTCAAAAATCGGCTCGCAGACGCTGCGTATCGCCGATTCAAATTCATCAACCCGGGTGCCGGCCGGTACCCATCCGGAATCGACATGCAACTGGGCTACGCGGTGATAATCGCGCTTGAAAAAGGCCAGAAAGTTTTCAGCCAGATAACGCTGATCCTGCGGACTCAGTGTGCCGACGATGCCAAAATCAACGGCTATATATTTTGGTTCCTGCGGATCGCTGGCGTTAACAAAAATGTTGCCGGGATGCATGTCGGCATGAAAAAAATTGTGACGAAAAACCTGGGTGAAAAATATTTCCACGCCAAGTTCCGCCAGACGCTGCATGTTGACGCCCAGCCTGTGCAATTCTTCAACATTGCCAACCGGCAAGCCATGAATACGTTCCATGGTCATGACATTGCGGCGGGTTAATTCCCAGTGTACGGCCGGAACGTACAGTACGGACGAATCAGAAAAATTACGCTGCAACTGACTGGCGTTGGCGGCCTCGCGCAACAGATCAAGTTCATCGAGTATGGTTTTTTCATATTCGCGCACAACTTCTATCGGCCGCAGGCGACGCGCCTCGGAAGAATAGCGTTCTGCCAGCGAGGCAATAATGTAAAGCAGCCCGATATCGCGGCGTATAACCGGAAGAATGTTTGGCCGCAACACCTTGACGACGACACTGCGGCCATCGTGCAGTGTGGCGGCATGCACCTGTGCAATGGACGCGGAGGCGAGCGGAGTTTCATCAAAACTGGCAAACAGCCCGGTAATTTTTTTGCCATGCGCCTTTTCAACAATCATTCGTGCCTGCATGCCATCAAAAGGCGGCACGCTGTCCTGTAGCAACGCCAGTTCTTCAGCAATATCTTCGGGCAACAAATCCTTGCGTGTTGAAAGCATCTGGCCGAATTTGATGAAAATTGGTCCCAGGTCTTCCAGTGCCTGACGAATGCGCTGGCCTTGCGGCGCGCGTTCGCGGATAAACCAGTTCCAGGGCAGAAAATAAATCAGAAAGCGAAACGGGCGGAACAAATGAATGGCAAAAATGATGTCATCAAGACCATGCCGTACCAGCACATAGTTGATTCGCAGCAGGCGCAGGATTTGGGAGGGTCTGATCATTCGGCGTGGTTATCAAATTTTTTTGTGGGCCAAGTATACTGAATCATGAAGGGATGTTCCTGAAGTTTTGGCAACGGAGATGCGGGCGCGGATTTC
>JAUPMA010000309.1 GCA_030836935.1 Pseudomonadota bacterium
CCTTGCGCAGAGATTTACCTGCAAAGCTCAGAATTTGCGCTTCACCAATGGGTGTTTTCTTTTTACATCCTGTCGTGTGACACGAAAGGTTACTTTTTCCGGCTCGTGAATTTTGCCCATGTTGTGATCAAGGCGTTCCACATCCAGCCAGTTGCCATCGGCTGTCACCATGCGCCAGCTCAGCAAATTATCCAGCGTCGTGCCCCACATCACCGCCTTCTTGCCGCCGGCATTCATGGCGATATTGCCACCGATGGTGGAGGCGTCCTGCGATGTCGGATCCACCGCAAACACCAGTCCGTGCTGCGTAGCGAGTTCGGAGACGCGCTTGGTCACCACACCGGCTTCACAACGCACGGTCGCAACCGGTGCTGCATAACCGGGAATCAATCGCTGCTCCACCACACCCAGTGCTTCGAGTTTTTCCATGTTGATTACGGCAGTGTTTTCATACAACGGCACCGCACCGCCGGTGTAACCGGTGCCACCGCCACGCGCGATGATGGTGAGCTCCAGTTCGGCGCAGGCTTTCACCAATAATGGAATTTCGGCTTCGCTATCCGGTGTCAGCACCACAAACGGAAACTCGATACGCCAGTCGGTGGCATCGGTTACATGCGACACCCGCGCAATGCCGCTGAAATCAATATTGTCGCGGCGCGTCACGCGGCCGAATATACGCAGTGCTTTTTGCCGCAACGCATGTTGCGCATCAAACCAGTCGGAGAATCGCCGCACCGCTGCACGCGCCTGTGTTTCGAGTTGCAGGGCCTTATCGTTGCCTTTGGCTCGCGCCACAATCTGGTCAAGGCGATGATGCAACGCGCCAACCAGCATCTGCCTGCGTTTTTTGTTTTCCAGCAAATCATCCTGAATAAACGGATTGCGGGTAATCACCCACATATCCCCCAGCACTTCAAACAGCATGCGTGCGGAGTGGCCGGTGCGGCGCTCACCACGCAACTCATTGAGCAACGCCCACATGGATTCGCCGAGAAAACGAATCACGATTTCACGGTCGGAAAACGAGGTGTAGTTATAGGGAATTTCGCGAATGCGGCTGGTCTGGGCGCTCATTACAACGGCATGTCGTTACAAGAAGTAGCGGATACTAACATAGCCTAAACATCCCATGCCCCATCAAATACATGCTTGCCAGAAATTCAATTAAGGTATATTTTTTATACCATATTCCTGTTCGAATACGACCATGCGAAAAGTCTGGCCAATGCAGCCAAGCATGGCATTGATTTCTCTGAGGCACAGCAACTCTGGGATGACCCATTCCTCATTGAGATCCAGGCCAAATCTACAGACGAACCGCGCTTCATGGTGATCGGCCGCTTCAAGAACAAACTCTGGTCTGCCGTCATCACCCGGCGCAGTGACAAAATTCGCATCATTTCCGTCCGGCGCTCACGGCAATCCGAGGTGGCACTTTATGAAAGCTAAAGAGTTCGACAAAAAATTTGACGACAATAAAACCGATATGCTGGAGCAACTGGATTTGTCATCCATCACACGCCCCAACCAGACCCAGAAACGAGTGAATGTGGACTTCCCGGTCTGGATGATCGAATTACTCGACCGTGAAGCCAGCAAACTGGGGGTTACCCGGCAGTCCATTATCAAAGTATGGCTGGCGGAACGGCTGCAAGGCACATCCCGCTAAACAGCTCGACATCAACATCTGCAGCGATTGTATTCACAGAAAATATCGTGCCTGACCCGATTATCTGTATCTGCGATTTCACGGCCGGAAAACGAAGTGTAGTTACAGGGAATTTCGCGGATGCGGCTGGATTGGGAGAATGTCATCAAGAATCGAGCTGGTTTACCATCAAATGTGTCGCGATATTATCACATAGGGCGCAACGCACTCGCGCAGTGCCATCAGGGCCTTTCATACATTCAATTACCCTGCGCATGCCTTACCATTAAGTTAAAGCGCACCTACACCTTAACCTGATAGTATTGCCGGCACATGCGAATCTAATACTTTTCAGCTTGAGTAAAAGCCGAGCAGCAAGCCTTTTACACTCAAATCTTCATCTATCTGCGGCCTGTGGATACCTTCGCCATCCCCCAGCAACTGCCAATCAGGACGAATAAATAATCAATCCGTAATCCATGATTATTTCATTTCGTCCTTTACTTCTTGCCAGGATCGCCCCTCATCCGGCGAAGCCTGGTAAGCGGCCAACCGCTGTTTCAGTATTTCCTTGTGCCCCTCGGTCATTTCCAGCTCGGCATTCTCCTCGGCAACACTGTCCCATAACTGCTCTGCCAGCAGTATGCGCTCAGACTGGCTCAGTTGCTGTATGTCAATTTTTCTGGCTGTACTCATGTTTACGCTCACCACGATAATATAAAAACACTACGCTTCATATGTTCGAAATAGCAGATAGATCACCCCTTTTACAATCACCAATTGCATCCAAAAAAAACGGGGCCGAAGCCCCGTTTTTTTCAACCGGTAATCTCGCAGGAGATTAGAAGTTGTGCGTGATGCCAACACCCATGTTGTTTACATCCGCTTCATCGAACATGCGATACAAGGCATAGGCTGTGGTACGTGCTGACAGTTTCATGTCATAACCAAAAGTCATGGTAGTTTCGTCAGCATCGGCTACGCCGGCATTGTCAGTTGCACTGATGTACTGGAACTTCACAGCATTGTCACCCAATGCATACGCTGCGCTCAAACCCATATTGGTTTCGTCTTCTGTACCGATATCACTTGTTTCGTGGTACAGGAAGCCGGCAGACAGCGCGTCCATCTTGTAGGTTACAACCAGACGTGTCTGATCAGCTACCAGATCGCCACCTTCCAGACCAACGCCTACATACAGCGGGCCAGCCTTGTAGGTGAATGAAATGGAGTTGGCATCGGCGATACCATCGCATTCTGATGCGCAATCAGCGCCGCCCGTAGCAGCAGTTGAACTTTCGCCAGGAACGATGGCCACTTTCAGCTGCATGCCGCCCATTTCCGGGCTGACGAATGCAATGGCGTTGTTGGCACGCACATCACCACCCACCATGCCGTCGGCGTTCATGTCGGCTACCCGATCCACGAACTGGTCAAAAGAACCCTGAACTGTTTTGGCCGGGGTGTCGAGACGACCAAGCAGTACGGTACCCATGCCACCGGAAATACCAACAAACTGGTTACGGGATGACAGGTTAGTACCACCTGTTGCTGTGCCTGTACCATCAGCCATATCTACCTGCCATTCCATCTGGTACAGGGCTTTCATGCCGCCGCCCAGGTCTTCCGAA
>JAUPMA010000310.1 GCA_030836935.1 Pseudomonadota bacterium
CTGCGTTCTTCCATGATAATGGAGCGGCGTGATTCCTGGTCGATGCGTGCCTTTTCAATGGCGAGACTCAGGTGCTTGGCCAGTGTGGTGAGCAGGTTTTCAAAATCCTGATGATTGCGGTAAGGCAGGCTGTTGACCTTGATGCGAATGACACCGAGAGTGCGATCCTGATAGTGCAGGGGGATGTAATAGGATTTGTGATCTTCCCTGACATCACACAGCAGCACTTCAGCCAGCTGCCTGACCTGTTCGTTATTGTGCAATATCCTGTTGTTAACCAGTGTTTCAGTGAGGGGCTGTGTAAGTTTTACTTTTTTGTGCTGTTCAATTACATCCGGTTTGATGCCGGTGCTGGCGATGTATTCCAGCCAGTTATTTTCTGTTACCAGCCAGATTGAAACATTGTTGGTATCGAGTGCCAGATACAGTGCATCACAAAACCGGTTCAGCAATTCCTTGAGATCACGGCAGGTGTTAATGCTGGCGGCTACATCATAGAGGATATTTTGCGCGTGATTTTTTTCCCGGTATTGCTGTTCCACAGAGTTCTGGTTGCGCAATGACAGCCATGCAATGAGAAAAAATGTACTTAGCAGCAACAGGCTGTGTACGGTTATGGCGATTGTTTCATTTTCTCCGGCATGCAGCAGCCAGTAGCTGCTTAATCCCAGAGACACCAGCAAGACCGACAGGACAATCAGGCAGACAGTGATGTGTCTGGCGGGTTGTTGTGAAATACGGCTGGTTGAAAAAATAAAGGGCATGAAATTATTGTGGCGCTGTGTAGTTGGTATCTTTTGGATTGATAAAAATGAATTGTGGTTTGCCGGGTTCGATTTCTACAAAATCCACCGTCATGCCATCCAGCAGATCAATGGATGCGGCCGATACAACCAGTTCAACATGGTCACTGGTGAAAGCGGCATCGCCTTCCCTGAAGTCATCAAACCCCATTCCGTAATGAATGCTGCCATCGGAATTTTTGCTGCCGGCCAGACGTAATGGCATGCCTTCGAGGTTGCTTTGTCTGGCGGCCGCGCGAATTTGCATGGCGGCCTCGGCAGTAAGTCTGATCATGGTTTCTCCGGCAAATTAATATGAATGTCGTGCAACAACACGTACAAATTCAACAAAGCGTTGCGCCCAGTGATTGTTGCGTGTATCGCGCTGATGCGCGTAGCAGGCCAGCAGATTGTTTTGCACAATGCCATCATTGTGTCCATCCACGCCAGTGCCACGCAATATACGGTAAGCGAAGCGGGTGGCGGGATCAAGATTGATAAGCCCGGAATAATGGAACTCGTGTCCGGCAATTTCGCGCGCGGATTCTGCTGGATGATTTCCCCAGGGATGATTGGCTGTTTCCTGCATGCGGATATAACCACGACCTTGCGGCGTATCGTACATCACGGTATCCGCGGCAATTACCCCCGCCATTTGCCGGGTTTCGCCGCGCCAGCTCAGGCTGCGGCTCAGATACATCAGGCCGCCGCATTCAGCATAGGCGGGCAGACCGTTTTCGATGGCTGACTTGATGGCATGACGCATGGTGCTGTTGTTTTCCAGTTGCTGCATGCGGGCTTCAGGAAATCCGCCGCCGATAAACAAACCATCGACTTTTGGCAGGGACTGATCGCGGATGTTGTCGATGAAAACCAGTTCGGCACCGGCCTTTTCCATGGCCGCCAGATCGCCGGGATAATAAAAACCGAATGCATCATTGCGTACCACGGCAATGCGTACATCCCTGTTGTGCGAAGCGGATGGTGCGACCGGTGTTGCAGCCAGGTTTGGTGCAGAATGGGCGACCTGAATAATTTTATCGAGGTCAAGTTGCTGTTTGAGCAAATCGCGAATGGTGGCAATTTTTTTGTCTGCCGTGTCATCTTCGTTGCTGGGCATCAGGCCAAGGTGACGTTCTTCAATTGACAGGGCCGGGTTGTGGTACACCGCGCCGACAACCTGTACATCAGTGTAATGTTCGATGACGCTGCGCAATTTCTTTTCGTGGCGGCTGCCGCCGAGCTGATTGAGAATGACACCGGCAATGCGAATAGTTTTGTCAAAGGCCTGATAGCCCAGAATCAGCGGTGCAATGCCGCGGGTCATGCCGCGCGCATCCAGCACCAGCACTACCGGTGCCTGCACCAGATTGGCGAGTGCGGCATTGGAATTGCTGCCATCCAGATCCAGGCCATCATACAAACCCTTGTTGCCTTCGATAATGGTGATGTCCGCTGATGCAGATTGTTGTACCAGCAGGCTGACCATTTCATCGCGCTGCATGGTGTAAAAATCCAGATTGTGGCAGGGACGACCCGCGGCGCGACCCAGCCACATCGGATCAATATAATCCGGCCCTTTCTTGAACGGCTGCACGCGCAAACCACGCTGCGCCAGTGCGGCGCAAAGACCGATGCTGATAGTGGTTTTGCCCGATGATTTGTGAGCGGCAGAGATGAGCAATCTTGGTGGCATGGTTGCAGTATACCAATCCTTTCTCTGCACGATCATCGCGCTTTCTAACAGCTTGTTGAAAAGCGTTTTCGAGGCCGCCGATGCAAGGCAAAATCGGGCGAGAAAGCGGTGTTTACACAGAGTAAATGAGCAATTTGAGCCCGTTTTTAACGCCGCAGCGGCAACGCAGATAGTTTTTCAAAAAGCTGCTAATGGAAAATCCAGGTTGAAAACAAACGGCCCTGTC
>JAUPMA010000311.1 GCA_030836935.1 Pseudomonadota bacterium
TTATTTCTGATGCGCCAGACAAGCAGGGCCGTTGCGCGGCCTTCACCCAATTCAATTATTTCATCCGGTTCCACACCGGGCACAGCAAAACTGTTGCTGATAAAAATACTTCCGGGCTGCATTTCGCGCTGCACTTTCTGCCACAGCTCCGGCATCGGTTGCGGCGACAGAAATGCATACACCACATCGTAGCGCGATAAATCAATTTGCCACATATTCCTGTACATCACCTGAAATTGCGCCTTGCCGGTTTTTGAACGCAGCCATGAAATCACAAACGGTACGAGTGCAGTTTCCACACCATGAAACATACCGAATGGAAATCGCCGGTCGAGATAACGCAACACCGTTCCGGTGCCGGAACCGATATCAAGAAAGTAGAAATTTTTTTCGGCGGGCATGAACTTTTCCAGCGCCTCGCATGTTGCCATGCCGGAAAGATACAGCGGCACCCGGCTGGAAAACACGCTGCCATACACAGCAAACAAGGCCATAAAAAGCAGCAGAAAAATCCACGCCGGTACTGCCAGGCTATACACCACCGCCATGGCCGGGAGGAATAAAATCTGGATTGGCAACCACCAGCGCGGCAAATCAGACTGGTACGCCAACATGCCTGCGAATATTGCCGTCAGCAGAATCCAGCCACCCAGTGATAACCCGATCCACCACGCCATACCACCTGCAAACAGCAACGCCGCTGCCTGCAACCACACTGCATGCAACAGCAAGCCTTTCGTATTCGATGTATTTTCAGGCTGATGTTGCGTCATGCTGCTCTGGTTCATTTGCTGTTATCGTGCTGGCCTGCGCAACTCCGGCGGTATTTCATTTTCGGGCGCCACCACTGCATCCTGACTGTCAATAATATTTGCTGGTGGTGATACAACCGGCGCGCCCGCATCCACCGGTTTCTCTTCGGTAACCGGTTGTGACGCATTGGTCTGAGGTGCGCCAGCCGGATCACTGAACTTGGTCAGCGTGCTGTTCGAATCAGCTTCCTGCGGATTGCCTGCATCCTTGCTGCCGGAACGAATCATGGATTCTTCGGTGCGTTTGTTCAGCACAATAATACTGATGCGTCGATTGGACGGATTAAAGGGATCATTGGCTTCGAGCGGCACTGCATCCGCCAGGCCCACTACGCGCATCATTTTTTCCGGCTTCAAACCGGAGCTGATTAATTCACGGCGCGAGGCATTGGCACGATCAGCCGATAATTCCCAGTTGCTGTAGGTACCGTATTTTGATGGAAACGGCGTAGCATCCGTGTGCCCGGAAAGACTGAGCCGGTTGGGCACATCATTCAGCACTTCGGCAATGCCGGCCAGGATTTCACGGGTGTAGGATTTTAATTCGGCGCGACCGGAATCGAACATCGGGCGATTTTGTTCATCCACAATCTGGATGCGCAAGCCTTCAGCAGTGATATCCAGTTTAAGCTGGTTTTTGAATGGTTTTATTTTTTCGTTGTTTTCAATTATCTGCTCCAGCTTCTGTTTCATCTGCTGAAGTTTTTCCAGTTCGATTTGCTCGGCAAGTTTTTTGGCCAGATCGCGATCAGGCGCAAACACGCTTTTGTCCTGTTCAGCACCGCGTTTAACCTGACCTGTGGCGCGGGTTAAATCTTCCCCGCCACCCTTGATCAGGCTGGTGGCATCACCCGATCCCTCACCACCCATCAGCGCAACTTTCAGAGGCGTTTTGAAATAATCCGAAATACCCATGCGCTGCGCCTTGGTGGTGGAACCGAGCAGCCACATCAGCAGAAAGAACGCCATCATCGCCGTTACAAAGTCGGCATAGGCAATTTTCCACGCGCCGCCGTGATGACCGTGATGGGCCTTGCGGATTTTTTTTACAATAATGGGGCGCTGTGAATCGTCACTCATGGCTGGTTATTTGCCCTTGCGCGCCTTGACGTCTTCTTCCAGTTCACTGAAGGTGGGACGATCCACCGAGAAAATCACCTTGCGGCCAAATTCGATGCAAACCTGCGGTGCATAACCGTTGAGACTGGCCAGCAACACCACTTTGATCACTTCGTAAATCTTGCTTTCATCATGTCCCTTCTGTTCGAGAGCCGAAGCCATGGGACCAACAAAGCCATACGACAGCAGAATACCGAGAAAGGTACCGACCAGCGCATGCGCAATCAGCACGCCCAGCTCCTTGGGTGGCAGATGCAGCGATTCCATGGTGTGCACCACGCCCATCACCGCCGCCACAATACCGAAGGCCGGCAGCGCGTCCGCCATCTTGGCAATCACGCCGGGAGCGACTTCCGCTTCCTTGTGGTGGGTTTCGATTTCCTGATCCATCAGCGCCTCGATTTCAAAGGCATTGAGATTGCCGCCCACCATAATGCGCAAGTAATCGGTAATGAATTCGATAACGTGATGATCGTGCGTAATGGCGGGATATTTGGTAAACAGCGTGCTGGCATGCGGATCGTCGATATCGCCTTCTATCGACATCATGCCTTCCTTGCGGATCTTGCCCAGTAACTCATACAGCAGTGCCAGCAAATCCATATAGGTTGCCTTGTTGAGCTTGCTGCCCTTGAAAATCTGCGGCAGCCCCTGCATGGTGGCCTTGATGGCCTTGGGTCGGTTGGCCACAAAAAACGCGCCCAGACCGGCACCACCGATCATCAGCAATTCTATCGGCTGAATAAGTGCGGCCATGTGGCCGCCGGCCAGCAGGAACCCCCCGAAAACCGAACCCATTACCACCAGCCAGCCAACGATAACCGTCATGGCTCATTCCTCATCATCATTATGGAGGCTCTGATCAAGTCGTCATCGCGAGACGCGAAGCGTCGTGGCGATCCAGAACACGCTTTAAATACTGGATTGCTTCACCGTCTGCGACGGTTCGCAATGACGATCATTGACTTGTTCAGAGCTTCCTTGTTATTGCAACCGGAAAAACCCGGTGCCTGCGCTCAATCAAATATAGCCGCTTTGCGAAAAAAGTCCGCTCAGGGTTGAGGCTCGGGTGAAGCCGGGCAATCCAGTTTCACTTCAGCCGGAGTGTCATCTGCTTTTTTACCCACAACCTCTTCGCGATCACGCTCGTAGGCCTGCATGTTATCGGTACAACCTATATCAAAATTGTATTCCCTGCCGGTAATCGGGCCGGTTACGGTTGTGCTGCACGCAGCCAGTTGCGCAAGAATCAGCAATGCAATTACACATCTGAATAAACTCATGTTAACCCGCCTTTTGTTCTATCATCCTGTTTGTTTGATTATGGCGTCCCGGCAGTCCGATTTCCATGCTCAGTGATCACAGCACCATCGATGTCATCAAGCGTTCGCGCCGTCGCATCACCATCCTGTTTTCCGATATTGAAGAATCCACCCGCCACTGGGAACGTCGCGGCGACATTGATGCGCGCATGCTGATTGACCGCCACAATCGCCTGCTGTTTCCGGTGATCCGCAAATTCCGTGGCCGCATTATCAAAACGCTGGGCGACGCCATCATGGCCGCCTTCGATAAAACAGATGATGCCGTGAAAGCCGCCATTGCCATTCAACAGATACTCGCTCGCGAACGCGAACGCGACCAATACTTCAGCCTGCGCACCCGTATCGGCATTCATACCGGCACCGGACTGGTGGAAGAAGACGATATCTTTGGCGATGTAGTGAATGTCGCCGCCAAAGTGCAGGCCGAAGCCGATGGCAACCAGATTCTGCTTACCAGCAGCGCCGCCGCGCATCTGGAAAAAAATCATGGAACGCTGACTGAACACAGCTGCATAAAACCCAAAGGCAAACGCAAGGCTATCAATGTTGTTGAATGTCCGTGGCGCGACCACAAATCCCTGATCGGCAACATCCAGCCCGATGCCCTGCTGCCGCTGATGAAACGCCAGCGATTCGAACTGCTCACCTATCTTGCGGTTGGACTGTGCGCACTGTTTTTCATTTATTACCGTTATCTGCGTTATTGGCTGACCGATCGCGGATTTGATCTGAACTTCATTCTCGATACACCACAGCTGCCATCCGATACCCTGCCATTTCTCATGAGCATGGCGCTGGCCTTGTTCATGTTTGTCATATACCTGCTGCGCATCCATTTCATATCACGCGCCATGCTGCGCGCACTCAATGGCCTGTTCGGATTTGGCCTA